>JAUXUE010000035.1 GCA_030681075.1 Candidatus Amesbacteria bacterium
CCTTGCCCCATAACCCTGAAACAATAAAATTATTATGACTATGATTGGCTTTAGTGTCAGGACAAAAATAGAGAGTAATATAGCAATCAACCAATTTGCACCGATTTGGGTCAAAGAAACTCCGGCACCGAGTGATATAAAAAATAAAGTCAGGAAAAAGTCTCGTAATGGGCGGATACGGGAGGATATTTGTAGATGCTCGGTGGACCCGGCCAAAGCCAGTCCTGCCAAAAATCCCCCTATTTCGGCAGTAAAACCGATTAGAGGTGATGAAACCAAGGCTGCCACAGCCAAGCACCAAGCTAGAGTACCTACAAACAATAATTCAGTCGATTGACCAAGCCAGGCTGTGACTTTGGGCATGATGCGGACCACTACAAACGAAAAAATCGAAACCAAAACTATACCTTTGATTCCTGTCAAGACAAAATTTCCAGATCCTGCCAAAAATATCATGGCTCCAATGGCCACAAAATCTTGAACTAGGAGAATTCCCACTGTCAATTTTCCATAGAGACTAGCCAAATCTTTTTTTTCTGTCAGAAGTTTTACGACGACGATAGTACTACTAAATGCGAGGCCTAGACCAATATAGGCCGATCCCGAAATCCAAGTACCAAGACCAAATGTAAACAATACTTGGGCAATACCCGAAAACATTGCAGTTCTACCTACTTGCTTGAGCTCAGAAATGGGAAGTTCAAGACCGACTAAAAACAATAAGAGAGTCACGCCTAATTGGCCTGAGAAACCCAATAATTCGTGGACATTGGCAAGTCCAGTAAATCCAAGAGCCGAAAGGATAATGCCAGATATTGCATAGCCAAGAAGCAACGGCTGCCGGAAAATCCGGGCAATTGCTCCCCCAATGGCAGCCGCAGCAGCTAGGACTGCTAATCCTTCAAAAATGGACATTAATCTAGTGTAGCATAGATTGAAGATTTTCTGGAAGCTCCGAAGTATACATTACTTCTTGATTTGAAATTGGATGGATAAAAGTTAGGGATTTGGCGTGCAAGAATAGGCGGGGGCAGAATTTGAGATCATCGGCCAGAGATTTTTGCCAACCGTAGATAGGGTCAGAAACTATTGGGTGATGGAGGTGCTGCATATGGACACGAAGTTGATGAGTTCTTCCAGTATGTGGCGAAAGCTCCAACAATGAAAATTGTAAATTGAAAATTGAAAATTCGCGGATGACTTTCCATTCTGTAATTGCAGTGCGGGACAGATTTGTGGATACTGCAAATTTGCGAGAATCTTTGGGATGACGGTCGATGGGAGCTGAAATAATCCCGGATGACTCTGACATTTTGCCATGAACCAAGGCCCAATAAGTTTTTTTGGTTTTACGTTCGAGAAACTGCAATTTTAATTTTTCATAGGCTTCTTCTGTCTTGGCCAAGACCATCACCCCACTCGTATCTTTATCAAGTCTGTGCACCACTCCCCCTTTTTGAGCAAATTCTGTATTTCCAGAAATAATATTGTATTTAGAAGTAAACCAAGATTGTATTGTTTCTGATTTAACAGTATTGGCATTATTTACAATCACTCCGTAAGGTTTATCAATGACGCAGATTGCTTCATCCTCGAAAATTATATTCATTTTTCTTTGAGCTTTTCACACGAAACGCAAAGTGTACTCTCGGGCAGGATCATAAGGCGGTCAGTATCAATAAACTTGCCACAGCGTTCACATAGTCCGTACTTACCCAATTTAATCCTGGCCATAGCTTTTCGGATTTGAATAATACTTCTATCCATCGCTTGCTTGAGTGCCGAGACTCTCATGTGACCAGTTTGTTCAGCAGCATCTGTATCTACCGCAGCATTATCGTCTACTCTAGATCGATCAGAAAACGGGTCTTCGACATCCAGCTCAGCTTTCCGCTTCTCTAGCTTATTTAGCTCTTGATCGAGATGGTTTTGCACTGGTTCTAAGACTTCCTTGGGATAACTTACTGATTTTGTACTTTTCTTTGTGGCCATACGAATTTATAACCCGAAAGTAAATAAATTGCAACTAGACAAATGGAAAACATCCAGACTCCTATCCATTGGTCTAGCGTCAAGCTTCCCAAGTATACTCCTGTAGGACTGATAAAAGCAATGAATATGCGTACTACACTCCAGCCCGCCAATCCCACCAGCCCCACCAACCCCGGCTTTCCACTTTTGTACCAAGTAAATTGTCTGTAGAAACGCTTAAGTAACATCACTCCAATATAGATTATTACGAGTGGCCACAGTGGAATTGCAAGAGCTCCCACCAACAGACCGCATGGCACCAAGACATCTAGCCATTCACCAATATTCCAGCGGTGCTTTTTGGACCACCAAATTAAAAATATTAGAGCTGGGAACATTACCCCCCATTCTCGTATTAGTAAAGCGTATCCCGTTATTAATCCTACCAGTCCAAGCAAACTCATAAAGGTCAATATTTCTTCTTCGTCATAATCATTTTTCAAATTTTTCCAAACTACATAGGTAGTCCAGAGAAATCCGAGAGCCAGAATTGCAGTTTTCAATCCTATCATGCTAAAATAATACCACAATGTTAGAGTTACCTCATGTCCTAGTCGGTGCAGCCATTGGAGTAACTGTTTCCAATCCCGTGCTTTCTCTGCCGTTATCACTCCTTTCTCACTTCGCGACAGATTATCTTCCCCATTGGAATCCGCATATTAATACTGAAATCAAAAAATATGGCTCAATTACCCAACAATCGCTTTTGATTCTAGCCGCCGATTCAGGCGGTGCTTTAGTTTTGGGCTCTTCTATCGCCTATCTCAAATCTCAATCTCTATCGCAATTCCTTGTCATCATGGCTTGTTGTCTCATGGCAGTCCTTCCCGACGTCCTCGAAATCCCCTACTATTTTTTCAAACAAAAAATTTCTTGGATGGAAAAACTTATTGATTTCCAGCGGGCGCATCAATGGAATGTCCCCGCTCTTTGGGGTGTTCTTGCTCAAATTATCGTTTCGCTAGGGGCTTTTTTTATAATCTTTACTTAACTCTTTCTGCGTAGCTTCCGTCACGAGTATCAACCATAATCTTCTCTCCTTCATTTATAAATAAAGGCACACGAACGGTCATACCGTTGTCCAAGACTGCTGATTTGTACATATTGGCAGCAGAGTTTCCCTTGATCCCAGGATCTGTTTCGGCGACTGTAAATTCCATCTTGGGAGGAAGTTCTATCCAGAGTGCCCGCTCTTCCCAAAACAAGATATTCACCAAAACATTTTCTTTGAGATAAACTCCGTTTTCAGCAGCAACATCTTTGGAAATTTCGACCTGCTCAAACGACTTTGGATCCATAAAGACATACTGAGCGGAGTCGAAGTATAAAAATTGCATTGGCCTGCGACTAGTATTGGCTTCTTCCACTTTGGCAGAATTGACGAAACTTTTGTCAGTTGTAGCACCAGATATCATATTCTTGGCTTTGATTTTGATAGTAGCTGATCCCCTGCCCATTTTGATATGTTCATATTTTAGAGTCATATACAAAGCCCCGTCCATCAAAAACGTCATTCCATTTCTTAGTTCTTGTACACCTAGCATATTCATAAGCGAAATTATTTTAACACAATTTTATAAATACTAGCTGGTTTCCCTGAAACTAGTATTTTAAAAACCTTTAATATTTTTAGATTCTTATGTTGTGACAATAATTCCTCCAAGTTTATAAATCTACTCACCAATATTATCAGTACTCCATTATTATCTAGTATCTTCTCGCAAATAGACAAAAACCGATTATATAAATTTTCGATATCAACTTTTTCGTATATCCCCCACGGTGGATCAGTTACTATCTTATTTACTTTGAAATCAAATTTTTTACTAACTTCTCCAAAATCGCCCTCTTTAATAATATCAGTAGACATAATTTTTTTGGATAATCCAACATTGACACGCATTCTAGCAATAGCCCCACTTCCTGCAAACGGATCCCAAAATATATCTTCTTTATTTGGTTCTGACAAATGACATAATATCCAAGTTAATTGCGGCCTCAATTCACCTTTGGCTAGATTTTTATTGCTATCACTCGGAGAAATCCTTAAACCAAAATATCCATATCCATTATCACGAACTAAACCAAATATTTCATCGTCTGGGCTGGTCCGATCGACTCGAAATGCCTTATCTATAAATAATTCCTCTAATTTTTCTAACAAATCACCCCGTATTCCCTTTGCAATATTTTTGTCAGAAAATCTAATTCTGTAAGATCGATGTCTTTCGCTTGAAATAAGTCTAATTTTGTCTTTCAATGATTTATCATTGAGAATATTTTTAGCCAACTCTTCTACTGAATTAATCTTATATTTTCCAAGAAGCAAATATACATTATTATACATTTGCATACTGAATTCTCCAGAAAATACAACAAAGCCCTCTTGTAGTTCAATTACATCTGATAATTGATCTATTACTATTTCCCCAATACCTGGGATAAATGTGGCAAAATATTGTTGGCTTTTCATAATCTGGTGAATTCAGTATAATACAAGTATTGTCGGGATGCTGAAATGGTATACAGTTCAGTCTCAAAAACTGATGGGCCGAAACGCCCGTGCGGGTTCGAGTCCCGCTCCCGACACCAATGAGGGTTCCCCGCCTGCATCCCGCTAAGCGGGAAGCTTTGCGGGCAGGGACTCCCTCTCTCGGCACAAAGTATATGAAAATATTTGGTTGGATTGGAAAATTTATCTGGTGGATTGTAAAGTCCATTATTGGCTTTGTGGTAATGAATGTGGTTATCACAGTTCTGGTAATTGTCCTCGTTTGGAAGTTTGTACTCCCCCACACCCCGGATGGTTATCAGCCCAGTGTTAGTGAAATCCAGACAGCTTATCAGACATTTTCAGATTTATCGTCTGGTAAAACCAAATTGACCAAAGAACAGGAAATAAAACTTGCTCCACTAGCAACTGATATTTACAATCCCGCTAATCTAGCCAAGGCTTTAAATATTATTGATCCGGTGACATTTAAAAATACAGATTATTGGACTGCACTATTAACCAAACTCGTCCCTCTCTATTCCCGCCTTTTGCCTTCCACAGAATAAAATCTGATACGGTCACCTCGGAAACGAAGCTTGATAGAACGCAATGGGCCGTTTCGGTGCTTGGCAATATCGAGCGTCATATTTTCGACAGACTCCTCGTCCTCCCGCCACATAAACATCACCACGTCAGCATCCTGCTCTATGGCTCCACTTTCACGAAGATCCGCTAGTTGGGGCTTTTTTATGCCTCTTTGTTCGACTTGCCGTGATAATTGTGATAGAGCCAAAACGGGAATCTTTAATTCACGGGCAAGATTTTTCAAACCTTGAGAAATTTCCGAGACTTCCTGGACCCGATTGTCCATATTTCTCGAAGGTCTGGCCAACTGAAGATAATCCACCACTATTAATTTCAGACCATGTTCTGCTTGGAGTCTCCTGGCTTTGGTCCGCATTTCCAAAATCGACATCCCCGGCGTATCGTCAATATAGAGAGGTGTATCGTATAGCTCACCCATGGCATCTGATAGCTTGGTAAATTCATCTTCCTCCAGATGCCCCGTCTTTAGTTTCCAAGCATCAATATCAGCCTGAGCCACAAGTAATCGATCCATCAATTCTTCCTTACTCATTTCTAGAGAGAAGAAACCCACCGGGAGTTTTTGCCCAAAGGCTGCGTTTCGGCAAATATTCAGAGCCAATGCGGTTTTCCCAATTCCGGGTCTAGCGGCCAAAATAATTAAGTTGGAATCCTGCATACCGGCCAGAGTATCATCGAGATCGCTAAATCCGGTAGCTACTCCACGAAGACTACCTGCTGATTTGTGCAATTCATCCAATCTATCAAACGACTGAGCCAAAATATCTTTGACTGGAATAAATACTTGGGATAAATGCTGTTGGGAAAGTGAAAACACCCGGGATTCCGCAGCATCCAAGATTTGTTTGATGTCCTGACTTTCATCAAAACCCATATCCATGAGGCTACCGGCAGTCGATATTAAGATCCGTTTTGTATAGGTGTCCTTAACAATATGACCATAGGTGGAAGCATGAGAAGCAGTCGGCACAGAATTCACAAGCTCTTTTAAATAATCCAATTCTCCATTTAATTTTTCTGATACCGTAATGACATCGACAGGTTCACGATTTTGATAGAGATCAATGACTGCTCTAAATATTTTTTGATGCCGGTCTTCATAAAAGTGCTCGGGACGCAAAAATTCGACGACAGCAACTACAGCATCACGGTCCAGAAGAACAGAACCCAAGACTGATCTTTCTGCTTCTTTAGAATGCGGGGGTACGCGAAGTTTACTGTCCATGTCCACAATCTACTACTTTGATGTCAAAACTACAACCTGCAAATCAGAAGGGAGCTTATCTTTGGTAATCGAATATTTTGGTAATCCTTCATCACCGCTAGTTACGACTATCCATGGATCAGTCTGCTTAGCCAGGTCTGGATTTGGACCGACACAAATATCGATAGGTCCCAAAGTATCAATTATTTCTGATGTCAATTTTTCACTTGCGAGATTTGGCAATACACAAATTCTAAGACCGTCAATTTCGACTACAAATAAATTTTTCTCTTCATAAAGATTACAAACTACCGATACTCCCCCTGCTTCGTACTCTCCTGGAGCTTCTATCTGAAATGTCGAACCATCGGTTCGGGTTATTACTATAGTGGAGTCTACATCACACGATGCAATCTTACCTTTGATTTTTATTTTGCCTTTGAAATATAAAATATCCATATGTCAACTTGACAATAGTATCACAATTGGGTATCCTCTGGCTACCATGAAGAAAGAAGTCTTATTGGCAATCGGAGTTGGCTTTGGTCTTGGTCTTCTTATTACCTTTGGAATTTGGACTGCCAACAAGAGTCTCAAGAAGGTCGCTGTTGTAATGCCTACGCCCACTCCATTGGTCGTTTCGGCCACACCAGTGCCCTCTCCAGTCCCCAGTTCTACACTTACTATTACAGCTCCAGAAGATGAATCATTGGTGGCTACAAATACAATTAATGTAACTGGTAAGGCTCAACCAAAATCAATTATCAGTATCACCTTTGAGGAAGGCGAAATGCTGACCGAAGCGGACGCCAGTGGCAATTTTACAATCGGAGTTGATTTGATTGGGGGCTATAATACTCTATTTGTTACAGCAATCGATCCGGTTACTGGTGTAGAATCTACCAAGACTTTAATTGTTACCTATTCTACTGCAAAAATATGATATTAAATATTATTTTATCGACAGTTTTATTAGCTCAAGCTACATCGACACCGTCAGCTCTTCGAGATGCTGTCAAAGATCAAGTGGCAGCGGAGGTTGCGGCCATCGCTCAGACCAAAGTCAGACGAGCATATGTTGGCTCAATTACTTCCAAAACCGAGGCCGGTTTTGTGATGGACAATCACAAAAATGAATCCCGAAATATTACGACTACTGCCGAGGCTACTATCAAAAACTCTGCAAAGGATATTACGCTTAAAGATTTGAAGATTGGTGATTTTGTCATTGCTATGGGAGAGGCAGACGCTAAAAACAATTTGCTAGCCAAAAGAATTTTGGTCGTGACCAAGTCTGCCGAAGACAAACGTAAAACTATGATATTTACAGTAACCAAGAGCACAGCCACTACTCTCTCTGTCGAAAACCTCAAGAAAGAAGCTTGGACTGTCAAAATTACTTCTGATACATCCTACACTGGTAAGACCAAGGTTGCAGATATTGTCGCCGGTGACAAGATTGCAGTCGTTGGATCTCTGGCTTCCATCGCCTCAACTTTCAATGCTCTGAAAATCCACAAGTTGACAAAGTAGTGCTAAAATAGATTTATGTGGTTAGTTGTTGTTCATCCTGAAGCTTCAAAATTTTTAGATAATTTAGAAACAGTTACTCGATCAAAAACGCGAACTTGTTTAGCCTTGCTCAGAGACTATGGCTCTCTACTACGACAACCCCATTCCAAAAAGATCGTTGGTCATAAAAACTTATTTGAATTAAGAACATCTGGAAAGTCTCCCATTAGATTATTTTATACTCACTTTCAAAACAAATTTTATATTCTTCATGGCTTTGTTAAGAAAACAAATAAAACTCCCATTAGGGAAATTGATTATGCTGTAAAAAGACAGATGTTATTGACAAGCACATGAGTTATGTTATATTTGACATATTATGAAATACATTCCTTTTGAAGAATTAGAAAAGAAATGGATGAAAGATCCAGAATTTGTTAAAGAAATGGCGAAGCAAGAGCCTGAATATCAGTTGGCCAGAAGCTTAATCGGAGCGAGGATCAAGAGAAAACTCACTCAAGCCCAACTGGCCAAAAAAGCTAAAACCAATCAAGCCAGCATCTCTCGCCTGGAATGGGCTAGTTCTAAACCTTCCCTTTCCCTCCTCCGTAAAATAGCTTTAGCATTGGATGTAAACCTCATCACTCGATTTGAATTTTAGCCAAAATTGCCTTCTTTATATTCCCTTTTGAAAATGAGTCGCTTTCTTCAGATTCAGCTCTACATCCTACGGATTTACCACATATCTGGGAACATTCATCACATTGACTTGTTTCCACCTTTTTGAAAATATCTTTCCCGTCAACAAAGAGTGATGGTGAATCCACATTCCCGAATCCTTCCTCATATTCTTGGTGATCATTAAGTTTGTGCTTTTTGAGCTGGTCCAGTTCGTCCGATTGTTTTAAAACGTTGG
>JAUXUE010000089.1 GCA_030681075.1 Candidatus Amesbacteria bacterium
ATAAGTATCGTCAAGAAGTTTGCTCTAAAGCATAATTTAAACGTAGCTTTTACTGATATTACAGACATATCAACTTTTTCTGACATTGATATAGATTGGTCTCGAAAGTACTTTTTTCCAGGCACACATGCAATGCTTGGCGAGATAGCTTCTGCTGAAAATAGAAGAAGAATATACAATCAGCCATCAGTCTTATTTCGAGGTTTCGGTGCAGATGAATTGTACATGTCTTATTTGATTCATCATAATGCTGACAGAACAATTAAAGAAGAGATCGAATGGGTCAAATTTGGAATAGAACAAAAAATCGATAGAATATTTACTAAAAAAGGGCTTGAGTTGCTACAAAGTCGGGAGAGAATGGTTCAGAGTCCTACTTACTACTCTGTCTACTCGCCGAGTAGTGTGGAATGGGCTATATTTCCAATTTATTGGGAGTATGGACAATGGAGTATTCTGCCGTTTAATGACCTAGAATTATTAGAGATTGCCCGTAGAATTCCAATAAAGAATGGAAAACCATTAAAAAAACAAGAAATATGGGCAGGCAGAACGGATATATTTCTTCCAGAACAATTTAAACAAAAACTCCCGTTTGATAACCATGTATTACAAATATTTGAGAAACGGAAAGAATTTTTAGTAAAAATATTGTCTAATTCTATTTTAGGAAAAGAAGGTTTAATTAACTCTAGTGAGATGCGAGATGCTATTGCTACAAATAAGGCTAAGGAATTATACAAAGGCATGTTGCCAGTATTTATAAATGTAATTTGGTTAGAGAATTATCTACAGACAAATGATCTTATTAAATTGTGACCAGAGGCTTTACCTTAATTGAAACCGTAGTAGCAGTAGGAGTATTTGCCATGCTGTCTGTCATTGGCAGTACCCTACTGTTTGGCATATTGCGCGGATCAAAAAAAGCTGCGTCTGTAGTAGCTGTCCGGACTGAGGGGGCTAATATTCTCAACAGTTTGACTCAAACTATCCGTTTTGCCGAAGAAATATCTGTCTGTAATGGCACGAGTATCACTTTTAGACCTCTGGTCGGTAATGATATTACTTATTCGTGTATTGGAACCAACTTGGCATCTGGTTCAGCAAATCTCAATCCTACTCAGGTAATAGTGACCACATGTGCAATTAGTTGTTCGTTACCATCTGGAATTACCGATTTCCGCAAAGCAAAATATGTGGATATTGGTTTTACCCTGAAGGGCAGTCAAGCTGAAATACCTTTTAAGACCCAAGTGGTCTTGCGTAATCGTGATTAAAGATCTAATATAAATATATGAAACAAGGACAAGCCTTGATAGTAATTTTGCTAGTCTTAGCAGTAGCTTTAACTTTGGGATTGGCAGTAGTTTCGAGAACAATTACAGAAGTCGGAACAGCCACTACTCAAGCTGAGTCTTCGCGAGCTCTTTCCAAAGCAGAATCTGGAGTAGAAGCAGCTCTTTCGGGAACTGTAAACGCTGGGGTAACCGCAACCGACTATTCGGGTAGACAAATTAGTATTTCTGAACCCCTAGCTGCAGGTGAATCATCGACAATCTTTTTAAGCGATCACACAACAAATGGGGATATTGATTTCACAAAATTAAATACTTATTCATCAAATGATTTGTATTTGTGTTGGGGCACTGAAATTGGATCACCTGTTGCTATCGAAGCCTCGCTTTATTATAAAGAAGGTGCAGCATACAAAGTGAAACGTTTTGCTTACGATCCTGAAGGTAGGGGTGGATTCGAAAGATCTGACGCAGTGACTAATTGTCCAAGTGATCATACTTATTTATATCAAAAACATTTAGAAACTTTACCAGCAGGCAAAATATTATTGAGAGTCAGGCTTTTGTACAATGGCGATGTGGCTCACTATGTAGGAGTATCTGGATCCACACCATTCCCGATCCAGGGAAAGAATATCGTCTCGACAGCGACAGAAGGTAACACTACCCGCAAGATAGAAGTCTTTCAGCGATATCCAGATTTGTCTCCCCTTCTCGACTCTGCTGTATTTTCTGGTGGTGGACTTGCCAAATAAGCTATATAATAAATTTATGTCTTCACTGCCCAAAATAGGACTCGACATAGGATCGACTTCCATCAAAATTGCCGAGCTGACTCCAAACGGTAAAAAATGGAAACTTCTGACCATGGCATCAATGCCATCTCCCTCTGGCTGGACATCAAACATGAAAGGAAGTATTGCGGTAGTGTCGCAGGCTATTACCAAGCTTCACAAAGAAGCAGGAGTTTACGGCAGACGTGCAGTAGTATCACTGCCTGAGGAACAGGTCTCATCACATGTTATTGAATTACCATCGATGGACGATTCGGAAGTCGAACAGTCGCTCCAATGGCAGGTCGAGCAGTTTATTCCCTTCCCTATCGATCAGGCAGTCTGGAGCTATCAAATAGTCAAGAAAGATGTCGTGGGTGGAGGTGGTATCGAAGTCTTGGTCGCGGCAGTTCCCAAATCGGTCGTGGAGTTTTATAGGACTGTTGCTGAAACGGCGGGACTGGAAGTATTAGCGGTCGAGACCGAGCTTATGGCTACAGCAAGGTCGGTACTTTCTGGATCAACCCAACTTGGATTGATAGTTGATATTGGGGCCAAAAGTACCGATATGGGTTTGGTCCAAAATGGCAACTTGCTATACACTAGGGCTATTCCTACCGCAGGTGAAGCTTTTTGCCGGGCTATTGAAACCGGTCTTGGGCTGGAAGCAACCCAAGCTGAGGAATACAAAAATACTTATGGCTTCTCCAAAAATCATTTGGAAGGAAAATTAGCTGAAGTAATGGCACCGGTTCTCAAATTGATAATTGGTGAGATCAAAAAGACGATTGAATTTTACACCTCAAAACATAGTGGTGAAACGGTAAAGTTTGTCTCGCTATCGGGTGGCGCTGCAGCATTACCAGAAATCGTGGGTGAAATATCGTCGGCATTGGGCATAGAAGTCAGTCTTTCAGATCCATTTACCAATGTAATATTAGATGAAAGTCAAAAGGAAGCTATAGGAACCACAGGGCCTTTTTATGCTGTGGCTCTAGGCTTATCTATGCGTGATATATGATAAATTTACTGCCAAAAACTGATAATACTGGTCAAACGACATTTAAATATAAAAATACAGCCTTTTGGATCACACATTTGGGACTCATATTTTATTTTTTGTTTTTGGTTGCGACAACTACAAAAATGTGGATAGGTGATGTACGACAAAATCAATTGATTTCGGATATAGCCAATCTTGAGTCTCAACTAAATCCTCTGAGCAATGTCGAAGCTGTAATGCTCCAGATTGACCGCACACAAAAATCCATCGATAAGTTTAAGGCATCCAGACCAAAATTGGCTGAATTTGTCCACACCCTAAACACTAAACCATCTTCAATAATAATCGAAAATTGGGACTATAAAGCTTCCAGTAAATCGAGAATTTCGGTAAAATCACCAAGTCAATATGATCTAGAAGAATACACCAAGCTATTGAAACAGAAATTTTCAGGATTAGTACTGGAACAAACTGTCACGAAAGGAGGGGTATGGAATTCAATCTTGATGCTCAAATAAAAACTATTAAGCCATACGCTTGGCTACTCTATCCGCTTGCTGTCTTGGTATTTATATGGTTTTCTTATACCCAGATTCTGGTCGGTCCCGGGAAACTGCTCGACAAAATTACCCAAACAGAAGAAAAAATTTCTGATCTAAATCTAAAAAAGACAGTTCGTGAAACTAAAATCAATACTCTAAAAGTCCAAAAATTAGATATTTTACAAACAATGTTGGCAAGTCTTATCGAGCAAATGCCATATGACCATATGCCGAGGGACTTACTTACAAAACTCAAAACTCAAGGAGACTTGACGGATTTTAAAATGTCCGAGAATAAACTAATGCAAGTCGAGTTTAAAATTGAAGACAGTGATAAATTGGAAGAATTAATACAAAAATTGGAATTATTTACTCCATTGTTGTCAATATCTTCAGTTGTCTATAGTCCACCTCTTTTAAAGTTTGAATTCAATTCTGGTTTTGAACCTTTCCAAAAATTTAGTCAAGATTTTGGTCGCCAACTTCCTAATTTATCAAAGTGACCTGGACTGTGGGGAGATTGTGATTTGCACAATAAGTAGTCAGAAGACTCCGAAGGGCCGTAATGACTGATCCACCGCGGCCTATGACTCGGCCAGCATCTTCAGAGTTTACCTTGAGACTAATTCCCGAGACTGATTCCTCAATGATCAAATCATCTGGGTAAGCCAAAAGTGGAGTCAGGCAAAATTTTAAGAAGTCAGACATAGGGATTTTACTTTGGGGCTAACTACAGCTCCTTTTGAGACCCAATATTTTAAGCGGTCCTGATTACATTGCAGTTGCTTGTCATGGGGATTGTAAAAACCCAATACCTCTACAGGATCGCCAGTCAGCTTGGATTTACTTTCGACGACACTAATACGGTATTGTATCCGTCCCTTTTTGCCGGTAGGCGCTAATCTGATGGTAAGCATGGGGTCATTATATCAACCTGGAAATAGATTATCCAGCGCAGATGAGGCAGCCTGAGTTTCGGCCTTTTGTTTGCTGGATCCGTTTCCAGTTCCAGCTGGCTTGTTGTCAATAATGGCTTCAATTACAAAGTTTCTGGCATGATCGGGACCGTCACTTGATACCAACTTGTAGAGGGGTGTACCAAATCCTGCTGCTTGGGATTTTTCCTGAAGCAAGCTCTTGGGGTCTTTTAGCTGAAGGTCAGTCAAAAGATCACTATCTGGAAAGACTTGACCTAGATATTTTCTGCAGATGTCAAGACCTCCATCCATAAACATAGAACCCAAGACTGCCTCGAATGTATTGGCGAGTAATCCAATATTGCTTCGACCACCAGTATCTTCTTCGCCACGGCTCAATTTTAATAATTTATTTAGTTCGAGTAATTTGGCTTTCTCATAGAGAGATCCAGTCTGGACTAAAAGTGATCTCCGAGTTGTCAGCTCACCTTCGGGAGCCTGGGGAAATAGGACAAATAATCTTTCAGAAATAACCAGAGAAAGTACCGAATCGCCCAAAAATTCTAATCTTTCGTTTGAACTTGTGCCTGGATGTTCATTACAATAGGACTTGTGAACCAGAGCTTTATTAAGCCAGGAAGGATCGGTAAAAAACGAATTTAGATCAAGCATGAATTTCTTCCACTGGGTCAATGGCCTCGAGTAAATCTCCTATCGTAATAATCTCGCTAAGATCTGTGGGAATGGTTATATCCAAGGCATCTTGCAGGCGGGACAAGAGAGTGGTATCGGATGACATTTCAGACAATATAGTATCATCCGTCAGCTCAGACGGATTTTTTTGCCACTCGTTGGCTAGAAATTGGATGACAGCGTTTCTTTTTTGCATAGTTTTTGTGAGATTTCCCAAAACTCCATTAATAAATGATGGACTGTGATCTGATCCAAACTCGTGTGCCAGCTCTACAGCTTCATCTATAATAACCCGAAGGGGTGTGGTTTTGTCAATCACCAGTTCCCAAGTAGCCAAGCGCAGAATTGCCAGATCGACAGGATTTATTTGAGAAATTGGCCATTCTGGCGCTGATTTGGTAATCAGTGGATCAATACTACCGAGTTTTGACCAAATGTTTACAATTGAGAAATTTGGTTTATCGCGGTAGGTCGCTTCATAAAGACATTGCATTAACTTTACTCGTTTCAAGTGTCTTGGATCTGAAGCTGTTTTCATTTATTTTTTGTCCTTGTAAGACCCACAAAATTTACAAGCTCTGTGCGGCAAGATTAGCTCATGACACTTCTTACACTCGATCAGTGTCGGTAATGTAAGCTTGATGGAAGCCCGTCTAATACCCTGGCGTCTGGTAGACCATCTACGTTTTGTCAGTGGAGTCATGTCTTGTATTTTAGCACAACCTCGCGGACTTTTGGCAACATGTCAAAATCTTTGTAGGTAGCAATTTTTAGCTCTGACTTACCATGTTGGGAGGTACTATAGATATTTCCGGCACCTCTTATTGCCAGATCTATCTCGGCCAGTCTTGATCCAATATGTGTGGTTTCCATGGCTTTTAATCTTTCTGTGTCTTGGGTTGAAAACATTAGACAGTAAGCTTGCTGGCCATTTCTGCCAACTCTGCCTCTCAGCTGGTGTAACGCAGCCAAGCCAAATCTATGGGCATCTTCAATGACCATAATGCTGGCATCAGGAATATCTATACCCACTTCCACAACAGGCGTGGACACGAGAATATCGATTTCTTTGTCTCTAAATTTATTTATTATTTCGTCTTTATTTTTCATCCGCCCATGTAATAATCCTAAATTCAAATTACTAAATGATTTCTTAAGAGATTCAAATTCCACATTGACAGCACGGATTGCTCCCAAAGATTCGCTTTCGTCAATCAGACTGCAAACCCAAAACGCTTGGGAAGCGTATTTAATCATTTGATCATTTATCCATTTGATCGCAGCAGTTCTTTTTTCCTCAGGAACGACCCAAGTTTTGATAGTCTTTCTACCCACAGGAAGCTCAGTCAACTGAGACAGATCCAAGTCTCCATACAAAACCAAAGCCATAGTCCTGGGAATAGGTGTGGCAGTCATGGTCAGAACATGGGGAGTCCCACCTTTGTGCTGTAATAAAGCCCGTTGGGCTACTCCAAATTTGTGCTGTTCGTCAATTATGACCAGACCCACATTGTCAATATCGTTATTTAACAAGGCTTGAGTGCCAACTAAGACATCGCCAGTAGATTTTGACTGTGAAGTAACCAATCCTACAGAAATATTAAAAGGCGACATCAATTTGCTCAAAGTTTCAAAATGCTGTAGAGCGAGAATTTGGGTAGGTGCCATAAACAGAGACTTGAAGCCATTGAGATTGGAAACAAGGCAGGCAACGGCTGCCACTACAGTCTTACCACTACCCACGTCACCCTCCAGAAGTCTATTCATGGCAACTGGTTTTTCTAGATCCGTCAAGATTTCCTCTATTACCATATTTTGGGATTTTGTAAGTCTAAATGGCAGATCAGAAATAAATTTTATGACTTGGGACTTTGGATTTGTGAATTGGTGAGATGTTCCCCTATTTTGCCAATCGTGGCGCCTTTTTAAGTTTTCAGTTTCAAATTTCAACAATTCGTTGAAAGCAAGATTGCGCCGGTATTTCTCGACTTCATATAATTCGTTGGGAAAATGGACTCCCCTTAGACTGACACTAAGACTTTCATCTAGTAACTTTAAATCTAATACTTCACGGATTTTCTTTCTCAGCCATTTGGAAGTAAGACCAGCCGTCTCGGGATAAATTGGAACTATGGTTCCGGCCAAGTCGGTGTCCGCTATTTCTGGGCTTATTATAGCCAATTTACGTCCAAACCAATCGGCTTTGCCATAAAGTGAGACTCTTGTTCCCGCTTGGACTGTCCGTGCCAAGTAGCGTTGATTAAACCAGATAACCAAAATTTTTCCTGAATCATCTCCTATTTCTGCTTTTTGGATGACTTTGCCGGATTTCGTATATTCATTGGTTATTTCACTCACTACTCCGACTACTGTAATAGTATTTCCACTAACAATTTGTTTTATTGGTGTAATTATTCTTCTGTCTTCATATCTAAATGGTAAGTGATGCAGAAGATCAAAGACAGTAAATATTTCCAATTTTTCAAGTTTTTTGGATAGCATTGGCCCAATGCCTGAGATAGTTGTAATTTTGTCAGTAAGTTTCACATAATTATTGTATCACCCCCCGCCTGCATTCAGCTGATGCTGACCCGCCCGCTTCGATACGCGAAGCGTTTCGGGCAGGAAGCATCTGCGGGCAGGCCTACCCCCTCTTAATCTAAGAGGGGAAATCCCACCTCTCGGGTGGGAGTATATCTACTTACGTACCAGGTGAAGTGAAATCAACTTCATATTAATTCTTTTTCACCCAACCTATCCCGAAATCAAGTATGTTATTATGTTTACATGGTTTTAAATGTAGCTTTATTAGGTGGCATTTATACAGATATATCATCACGGGTTGAAAAAATACCTCAGGTTAACGAAGTAAAAATAAGTACTGGATTTAAAATGGGCTTGGGGGGAAAGGCCACTAATGTGGCTATTGGTCTTTCTCGACTAGGAATTAATTCATATTTGATAGGCAGAATTGGTAATGACATTAGAGGTAAAAATAATCTTGACATAATAACTTTAGAGAAAGTAAATACCAAATTTATAAGTATTGATCAAGAGTCCGAAACCGGTGCAATCATATTGATAATTCAACCAGATGGACAACAAGCAATAGTTTCAAATAAGCTAGCAAATTATAAAATAACGATTAATGACATTGATAAAGTGTTGACGGATATAGATAACGACAAAATAAAGTTTGACATGGCATATGTAAATACTGAACTACTTCCAGAAATTGTTAATTATGCAATATCAGAATTTTCCAAAAGAAATATCAAAGTGATAGTAGACTTAGGGCCAAAATCGTCAGTCGTGGATCAATCCAAATACCAATTCATTGATTTCTTGACAGCAAATCAGCACGAAGCGAGTCAATTTGTACAATTTGAAATTACGAACAAAAATAATATTAAACAAGTGATGAGCAGTCTTTCAAATAAAGGCTCAAAAAATATCGTCATTACGATGGGTAAGGATGGAGGAGCTTATTTATCTAAAGAAAATTCCACAGTAGAAACTTTTGACGCTGACAATATAAATGTGATAGATTCAACCGCCGCAGGAGACGCATTTAGAGCAGGATTTATTTATAAATATCTAACCACTCAGAGTATATCTGATGCGATACTATTTGCAAAAAAATGCAGCAGTTTTTCAGTCCAAAAATTTGGAGCTTACGAATCTTTACCAAGACTCAGTGAATTAGCAGATTGAGTTTTCATCCGTTTTTGAAATCCCACCTCTCGGGTGGGATTTGTGATAACATTGAATTCTATGGCAATGAGACAAACACCTCTTGTTTCTGGTGGCTATTACCATGTCTTTAATAGAGGAGTTGCAAAAATGCCGGTGTTTACAAATATCTCTGACTACACCAGAGCCTTGCAAACGCTAGAATATTATCGATTTACGAAGCCTCCACTGAAATTCTCGAAATACAAGGATTTATCGATAGAGCAAAAAAACAGAATTAACTTGGAATTAGATTATAAAAAGGATTATTTGGTTGATATATTAAGTTTTGTATTAATGCCAAGTCATTTTCATTTTTTGGTTAAGCAAAATACTGATTGGGGTGTATCTAAATTTATAGGACAATTTTCAAACAGCTATACGCGTTATTTTAACACTAAGCATAATCGTGTAGGGCCAGTATTCCAGGGTGTATTTAAAGCAGTCGAGGTGGAATCTGCAGAGCAATTGATTCACTTGTCTCGCTATATTCACTTAAATCCCTACGTATCATCTCTAACTAAAAGGATTGATTTGGAAAAATATCATTGGTCATCACTGCCAATATATTTGGGATATGGGAATAACTTTATTGAGTCGCAAACGGTGTTGTCTCAATTTTCAAAAAAGTTTACTTATCGCGACTTTGTATTCGACCATTCAGATTATGCGCGTGAACTCGAAAGAGTGAAGCATTTAGTAATAGACCTAGAGGATTAGGAAAGAATGAATACTATGTGTAATACTGCCCACCTCTCGGGTGGGATTCTATAAATACAGAAGATACGGCAAAATTGTTCCGGCAATGAGAGCCAGGGAGGCAATGACGATGACTACTTTTATAAATCCGGATTTTTTGTTTGAACTCATTGCATAGATGATATACTTAAATAGTATGCGAATCAAGTACCTTCCGAAGTCAAAGCTAATCTTATACAGCTCAATTGGATTGTTAATATCAATCTTGATAGGGTTTATTGGCTTATTGATAATCTTGGTTATTGTGGCACGCGATTTACCAAGTCCAGATCGTGTGGTCAGGCGCGAAGGCTTTGCTACAAAAATATACGACCGCAATGGTGAACTTCTCTATGACGTTTTTGATAGCCAGAGACGTATCCCCGTCAAATTTGACGATATTCCCATGAGTCTAAAGCAGGCGACAATCGCAATTGAAGACAAAAACTTTTATACCCACGCAGGTATCGATCCTCTGACACCTCTGCGTATTGGTTGGAACATTATTTTCAAAAAAAGGGTGGTCGGTGGATCCGGTCTGACTCAGCAATTGGTAAAAACAGTACTGCTCTCTTCGGAGCGGACCATCACCCGCAAAGTCAAAGAATTTATATTGGCTCTGCAAATAGAGCAAAAATATACCAAAGACGAGATTCTACTCATGTATCTAAACGAAGTGCCTTATGGAGGTACAGCTTATGGAGTTGAGGCTGCATCCCAGACATATTTTGGCAAATCGGCTAAGCTTCTAAACCTCCCGGAGTCTGCCTTACTAGCCGGTCTTCCCCAGTCACCATCGGCATATTCACCGTACGTAGGAAAGCTCTATATAGCCCGAAGCTACGAAGTATTACGGCGAATGCGCGAGGACGGGTATATTACATCCAAAATAGAATCTGAAGCCAGGGCGCAGATTGACAATATGCAATTTTCTAATCAGATCGGAATTCTTAAGGCTCCGCATTTTGTCTTTTATGTCAAACAAAGATTGATCGAAAGATATGGCGAGAAAGTGGTGGAGCAGGGAGGACTAAAAGTGACGACTACGCTGGACTTGAAACTTCAGGATATAGCTCAGAAAGCAGTGTCTGATGAAATTGCTGCTGTCAAACACTTGAAAATTACCAATGGTGCTGTGGTTGCCATCGATCCCAATACTGGACAAATATTGTCCATGGTGGGCTCAAAAGACTGGAGTGATCCAAATTATGATGGAAAATATAATGTGACGCTAGCTACCCGCCAACCTGGAAGTACAATAAAACCAGTGGTCTATCTGACAGGGCTTCGTCAGGGTTTTACA
>JAUXUE010000004.1 GCA_030681075.1 Candidatus Amesbacteria bacterium
TATGGACTATTTTTTGTTGCATTGGATCCAAGGGATAACACCCAGATCGTGGGATTGGCTGTTTTCTTGGTTCTCGGTATTGGGTAGATTTGAAGTTATTTCCATTTTTGTCTTCCTGTTTCTCTGGCTTGGACAGAAAAATATATTTAAAGTCTATTTAGGATTCTTTTGGTACTTTCTGGGCTTAGTCTTGGAATTTTTAGCAAAAACCATGTTCTATCATCCACCACCACCAATAACCCTAAACAGAACGATTAATGTGTTAAGTTTACCTGGAATTCATATCGAAAGTGACTTCTCGTTTCCCTCGGGACATGTCTACCGCATGACATATTTGGCTCTAATTTCTAGTTTTTATTTTCTCAAGACCAAAAATTATTTCGGTGTGACTGTATCCTGTTTCCTGTTACTGCTTATGTTCTATTCGCGGATCTCACTGGCCGAACACTGGCCATCCGATGTCATCGGAGGTGTAATATTAGCAATTGTAATGCTAAAAGTTACTTTTTCATCATTTCAGCGCAAGTTTTACATATGAAAAAAGCTTTTGCTATTATCTTGTTTTTGCTTGTTCTGGCTGGACTGACGACAAAATTGTTTTATTGGCAAAAGGACCGGCATGCCAATGCAGTCCAAAAACTAAAATCAGACTTAGAAAACAAAGGGCTTACCTTACGCTTTGGGACAAGTCTTTGGAAAATAAAACCGTCAGATATTGATTTGGTCTTTGACGAAAACCAGCTTATCTATACTCTGAGCGAAAATCAGCTCATAGACAAAATATCCACCATCTCAGGTGAAATAGACATACCCGCTGCTGACCCGGAGATTAAGATTGTGGAAAATCTGATCACTGTTTCATCTGGAGAAAATGGTCAAAAGGTGGATGAGAGACGCTTGGTATCACTGGTCCGAGATAATATTTCCAAATCTATTTTTGAGATGGACATTCCAGTAGTTTTACTAAAACCCAAGATTTCTCAATCACAGATAGAGAAGCTTCAGAAGAGGGCTGAAAACCTCTTGAACAAAATGATTATTCTGACTCACGATGGTCACACCTGGAATCTAGAATCCGACCAGTTGATTTCCTGGCTTGATCCCGATGGTTGGAAAACGCCTCTTATTGAAACCTGGGTAAGTGACCTGTCTATGGCAGTCAATGTTCCACCCCAAAATGCCCATTTCAAATTTGTAGGTACAGGAAAAGTCGAAGAATTTTTACCAGCCAAACCGGGAGTAGCGCTTAATGATAGCGAGCTTGTAAAAATGCTTTTGGATAAATTTACAAAACTGGAGGAAGGCATCCAAAATATTACCATGGATTTACCAGTCAAATTGACAGAGCCTGACATCAAAACTTCAGATGTTAATAAGCTTGGGATCACAGAGCTTATTGGCCGCGGACTATCAGACGCATCGGGCTCTATCCCCAATCGCTTATTTAATGTCGGAAAAGCGGCCGAGTCTATAAATGGTATTTTGGTTGCTCCGGATGAAGTTTTTTCGTTTGTTAAATATATTGGAGACATATCTTCCGCTACTGGCTACAAGGCGGCATATATTATCAAAGACGGCCGGACTGTTCTTGGTGATGGGGGTGGTGTCTGTCAGGTCTCCACCACTTTGTTCAGAGCTATTCTTGATTCAGGATTGCCGGTTGTCGAAAGAATTGCTCACGCTTACCGTGTCCATTATTACGAAAATGACTCACAACCTGGATTTGATGCCACTATATTTTCGCCAACCGTAGATTTAAAGTTTAAAAATGACACTGGAAATTATATTTTGATCCAAACCGTCTTTGATAAAAAGACAAATAAATTGATGATTGATTTTTATGGCACCAAAGACGGACGCGAAGTGACGCTGTCCAAGGCCCGGATTTGGGATGTCACCCCTCCTCCACCAGCCCTCTATCAAGATGATCCAAATCTAAACAAAGGAGTGCTTCAACAAGTGGATTGGTCAGCTTGGGGAACCAAATCAGCCTTTGATTGGAAAGTAGTCCGCGGCAATGAAGTCTTACAAGAACGCACCTTTTATTCAAATTACAGACCATGGCAAGCAATATTTTTAAGAGGCACGAGATAAAAGAAATAGCTCATAACATTTTAGCTAAAAAACCCAATATCATTGCTTTGACAGGACCATTGGGAGCTGGAAAAACGACTCTCACCAAGGAAATTGCAAGGACTTTGGGTGTCACTGAAATTGTTATCTCCCCCACCTATGTTTTAGAGACAGAATACAAAATCCCTGGGTCTGACAAATTATTTATCCATATTGATTGTTATCGTATGGAAACAGTCGACGAACTAATCCGGTTGGGAATTGAAAAAAGGATAGCACGTGGGGATATCATTGTCGTAGAATGGGCTGATAAATTCCGTGAGTTTTTCGAAAAATATCTAACTACCTATGTAAATATTTCTTTGGGAGAAAAAGAGAATGAAAGGATGATTGAAATATTATGAAAATATTGGCCATAGAAACTAGTGCTGATGACACCGCAGCTGCGGTGGTAGAAAATACCACCATATTATCCAGTGTCAAAAATACTCAATTGGGACACGCAGATTGGGGAGGTATTTTACCTTCCTTGGCCAAGAGAGATCATGAACACAACATTGACTCTGTAATAAACAAATCACTCTTAGAAGCTGGATTAAATATTTCTGATGTTGACGCTATTGCTGTCACTTCTGGACCGGGTTTGGCAATTGCTCTAGAGGTGGGAATTGCCAAGGCCAAGGCGCTAGCAACCAAATATAAAAAGCCTTTAATTGCAGTTAATCATATCGAAGGACACCTCTTGTCGCCGTTGGCATCTCCCAACCTCCAATCTCTCATTTCTAATTTCTATTTTCCGATACTCGGACTGGTCGTCTCTGGTGGTCATACCGAATTAATCTTGATTGAAGAAATTGGCAAATATAAAATACTAGCCGAGACTTTGGATGATGCTCTGGGGGAAGCAATTGACAAAGCTGGACGAATGCTTGGTATGCCCTACCCTGCCGGACCAGTCTTTGAAAAAGCAGCAGCTCTGGGAAATCCCAAGAAATATTTATTGCCATTACCTATGGCGGGAAAAGAAGATAGAAATGAATTAAGTTATTCTGGTTTGAAAGCTGCCTTCGGTAGATTGGTAAAAGAAGTAGGAACAGAAAATATTAATGACTTGGCTGCTAGTTTTCAAAACAGAGCCTTTGAGCATTTAATAAGAATTATCAAAAAATCTATTGAGCACTTTTCTCTGAGCACTGAGCACTTGTTGGTTGGTGGTGGAGTAATAGCAAACCAAGAACTGCGTAAGAGGTTAACCAAGCTAGGAGAGGAATTGGGGATAGCTGTCCATTTTGCCCCTATGGAGTTTACAGGTGATAATGCTGCCATGATTGGCATTGCTGCCAGTTTCAAATATTCCAAAGGTTTATTTGTCAAAGACTTCGACTCTCTCGATCGTCTCCCCCGCTGGCGTATTGATCAAATGCT
>JAUXUE010000019.1 GCA_030681075.1 Candidatus Amesbacteria bacterium
AACCAACTGCATTACACCGGTGGCTTCTGTCATTCACTCAAAATTTGGCATTGTCAAAGCCATGATGACCACTGTCCATGCATATACCGACGATCAATCTCTCCAAGATGCGTCTCACAAAGACCTCCGTCGGGCGAGGGCCGCTGCTATGAATATAGTTCCAACATCGACTGGGGCTGCAATTGCCACGACAGAAGTGATACCAGAGCTCAAAGGACTTTTTGATGGAGTTTCCTTGCGCGTGCCGGTAATCACCGGATCTATTGCCGACTTTGTCTTTTTGACTAAAAATAAAGTCACCCGCGAGGAAATAAACGAAGCTCTTATTGAAGCATCACATACAAATCTCAAAAATATTTTGGGTATTTCTGGACAAAATGGAATCCCAAATCACCTGGTGTCATCTGACATAATTGGAAGCTCATACTCGGCCATTATCGACACCGAATTTACCCAAGTAATTGATGGCGATCTAGTCAAAGTCCTCGCTTGGTATGACAATGAATGGGGTTATGCTAATCGTTTAGTAGAACAAGTATGCAAATTATTCCAGCCATCTTAACCAACGATCCAGAAGAATTTGAGAATCTGATGGTGAGGATTTCGCATAAATATGACCGTGTGCAAATTGATTTTATTGATGGAGAATATACCAATAACAAAACAATTTTACCCAGCCAAGTAAGCTCTATTTTTAAAATGGATGCACACTTAATGGTGGTCGAGAAGAACTTGCTAAAATATTTAAAAGATAGAAATAAGTTTGATCGGGTGATTGTGCAAATGGAAAGTATTTCCAATCCTGAGAACTTTGATTGTCTAGCCCTTGACATTCATTCACCCATCGAAGCCATAAAGCCATATTTAGCGAAACTCAAACTGGTAAACTTGATGGATATTGAGCCGGGAGAGGGTGGACAAAAACTGGATGTGAGGATATTTGAAAAACTAAGTTACTTAAGTAACTTACGAGGCTTGGGAGACTTTAGGATTTCCGTAGACGGTGGGGTCGAGCAAGAACATCTGCAAAAACTAGAATCTCTCGGTGTAGACGAGGTTGTGGTGGGGGCTTCGAGAGTGCTATCATGGAAGTAATGCCAAAGATAAGAAAAATAAAAACAGTCTCGTGCCTGGGATTTGCTGACGCGCTTCCTCATGATCAGGTCTATAAAGACGCCTATGAAGTCGGAAAAATATTGGCTGAAAATGGATATTCGGTGGCTGATGGTGGAGGACCTGGTGCTATGCGAGCAGCGACAGCCGGGGCCGAGTCTGCCAAGGGCAACACAATTGGTGTGACCTTCTATCCCAAGGATATTACTAATTTTGAAGGGCGTGACTTAAATAATAAGTTTGACCGTGAGATAAAAACTAAAAATTACCTGGAGAGGACCTTAAAATTATTAGATGTAGGCCAGGCTTATGTAATTTTCAAAGGTGGAGTAGGAACTATCTCTGAATTTGGGATGGCTTGGGAACTTGCATCACTGTATTCTGGGCATTCCAAGCCGTTGATTTTATACGGCAAATTTTGGGAAAAAATTATGGTAGTCATGGTCTCACAAATGATTATGCGGCCGGAAAACCTGCAAGTTTACCGGGTAGTCGAGTCTCCCCCAGAAGTGGTAGCAGCTCTCAATATGTTTGAGGTGGCAATGAAAGACCATGTAAAGCGAAAAATGAATCCCAACGAAAAAGCCTTTCAGATATGAACAATTTGGATCAAATTGCCGAGAAAATCCGTGAAGATATTATTTCTATGCTGGTGGCAGCAGGCAGTGGCCATAGTGCAGGACCACTTGGTATGGCCGATGTGTTTACAGCTTTGTATTTTTCAAAAGCTCTAAATCTTGATCCCAAAGATCCTTGGAATCCGAATCGAGATAGAATATTACTTAGCAATGGACACATTTGTCCTGTCTGGTACGCCACCCTCGCAAGGGCCGGCTATTTTAATCACGACGAATTGCTGACACTTCGCCAAATTGGATCCAGGCTCCAAGGACATCCACATTACAAAAGTCTGCCAGGAATAGAAAACACTGCCGGTCCTCTTGGCCAAGGTCTTTCTCAAGCCATTGGACATGCAATGGCTGCCAAAATAGACAAAGCTGACTGGCGAACAATTTGTCTTTTGTCTGATGGGGAGCTCCAAGAAGGGCAAAACTGGGAAGCCATAATGTTTGCCGGGAAAAATAATCTATACAAATTAACAGCCATTATTGACCGCAATAATATTCAGATAGATGGATTTACAGAAAACATAATGCCACTCGAACCCCTCGCTGATAAATTCAAAGCATTTGGCTGGTCTGTCATTGAAGTCGATGGCCACAATATTACAGAAATTGTCGATGCATTAAACAAAGCCAAAGCTATCTTTGAAAACCCAACTGCAATTATTGCCCACACCATTCCAGGTAAGGGAGTGGATTTTATAGAACATGATTATAAATGGCATGGAAGCCCGCCAAATTGGATGGAAGCGGTCGAAGCTTTAAAAGAATTAAGAAGTTTAGGAGGAAAAATTACATATGATTAAGGCAACCAGAGAAGGATTTGGGGAGGCTCTAGTCGAATTGGGAGAATTAAATAAAAACGTTGTGGTACTTACAGCTGACCTTACGGAAAGCACTAAGGTAGCTGATTTTGCCAAAAAATACCCTGAGAGATTTATAGAATGTGGCGTGGCTGAACAAAATATGGCTGGTATTGCAGCGGGTCTGGCTGCCGAAGGCAAAATTCCCTTTATTACCTCTTACGGTGTCTTTTCTCCTGGGCGTAATTGGGATCAAATAAGAGTTTCTATTTGCTATTCAAACTTACCTGTAAAAATTGTTGGTTGTCATACTGGGTTATCTGTAGGACCAGATGGTGCTACCCACCAAGCACTCGAGGATATTACCCTGATGCGGGTTCTACCCAACATGACAGTGATAGTGCCATGTGATGCAAACGAGGCTTGGCAGGCAACAGTCGAAATCTCAAAAATATCTGGTCCATGTTACTTACGACTTACCCGTGAAGCTACCCCAATGATTACAGATAGAGATCAGAGATTTGAGATAGGGAAAGCCGATGTGTTGGAAAATTATGGCCAGGACGTGGCCATAATTGCTTGCGGACCACTGGTCCATCAGGCCTTGGTCGCTGCTCGAGAATTAAATGATGAAGGTATAAAAACTACTGTTATTAATAATCACACCATTAAACCTTTGGATAAAATAACATTACTCAAAGCCGCGCGCGATTGCGGGGCTGTGGTTACTGTCGAGGAACATCAAGTAAATGGGGGAATGGGCTCTGCCGTTTCCGAATTACTGTCACAAAACTATCCAGTTCCGATGGAATTTATCGGCATGTCCGATTCCTTTGGCGAATCCGGCGATCCAGACCAACTACTTGCCAAATATGGTATGAGTATTGGTAAAATAAAAGAGTTCGTTAGAAAAGTAATTTCTCGGAAGGTGGTGAAACATAATGGCAGTTAAAAAAGCAGTAAAAAGTTCAGAACCCGTAATGGCCAAGATGATGGCAGGCAAGAAATGTGAAACCTGTAGTTGTACTTGCTCAGGCAAGTGGGCAACAGTAGGCTGGTCCTTACTTCTCCTCGGAGGACTAGGACACATGCTTCCCACCCAAATGATGCCTCTACTGAGTTGGTCAATGTACGGAGTATCACTCCAAATGGTAGTCGGCGTCTTGTCTGTGGTCGCAGCTTTGTATTTCTTGTTAGGAAACGAGTAAACCTCACCCCCTACCCCTCTCCTTATTTCAGGAGAGGGGAGGTGGGGTATAATAAATTTATGAAACAGTTTCTTCTGGCATATGATCAAGGGTTTGAACATGGACCGACTGATTTTGATGATACTAACGTTGACCCGCAGCAAATAATTGATATTGGCGAACAAGCAGGAGTATTTACGGGAATAATATATCAAGAGGGTATTGCCGAGAAATATAAAACTACACTGCCATTAATTTTAAAATTAAATGGCCATACGAGACTACATCCAGATGAAGATCCATATAGTCCCCAGTTGTGTACCGTACAAAAAGCCATAGAATTGGGAGCTAGGGGTGTGGGCTACACTATTTTTGTAGGAAGCGAACATGAAGCTAAAATGATGCAGGAGTTCTCGGCTATCGAAGACGAAGCCCACAAGAATAATATGCAAGTAATTGCCTGGATGTATCCGAGGGGGAAGTCAGTGAAAAATCTCGAGACCTCGCGAGATATTGTTGCCTATGCGGCACGTTTGGGATTAGAACTTGGTGCGGATTTAGTAAAAGTTCCATATACGGGGGACGTCGCCAGTTTTTCTTGGGTGGTAAAGTCTGCTGGAAAAACAGGAGTTTTGGCTCAAGGAGGATTTAAAAAAGACGAAAATATATTATTGAAAGAAGCCTCTGAAATTATGCAAGCCGGGGCTTCCGGTATGGCCGTCGGCCGAAACATTTGGCAGAATTCAGATCCAGTTGGATTATCAAAAAAGTTATCTAAAATTATTTTTACCTCTCCCTAGCCCTCTCCTAAGCTTAGGAGAGGGGAACGGAAGGGGAGAGGTGTAAATTATGAAATATAATTGTTTATCACTCGGTCCTGCCCGCATGGATGTGTTTGTAAAGTTGCCTGAAGACCAAGTGGATGAAGTCTGTAGCATTGACCGCAAGCGATGCAAGATTGAGCTCGGGTTTGGAGAAAAGATTCCGGTGCAGTCATTGGAATTTGCAGTCGGGGGAAATACCGGCAACAATGCCGTTGGCTTGTCCCGCTTGGGATTAAAAGTGGCGATGGTCGGAGCCTTGG
>JAUXUE010000021.1 GCA_030681075.1 Candidatus Amesbacteria bacterium
GCCGACTACATCAAAAACATGATTACTGGGGCTGCACAAATGGACGGCGCAATTTTGGTAGTATCTGCTCCCGACGGTCCTATGCCTCAGACCCGTGAACATATCTTGCTCGCCAAGCAAGTCAATGTCCCCGCAATTGTGGTCTTCATGAACAAATGCGACATGGTCCAGGAAGCAGAACTTTTGGATCTAGTCGAAATGGAAGTCCGCGAGCTTTTGACAAAATATGGATTCCCCGGTGATCAGGTACCAGTCATCCGCGGATCAGCACTCAAAGCCACCGAAGGTGATCCAGAAGCGGAAGCCAAGATTTTAGAACTTATGGACGCAGTCGATTCCTATATCCCAGATCCAATCCGTGATTTGGAAAAGCCATTTTTGATGCCTGTCGAAGACGTATTCTCAATCAAAGGACGTGGAACTGTGGTCACAGGGAGAATCGAACGCGGGAGAATCAAAGTCAACGAAGCTATCGAAATAGTCGGAATCAAAGCTACTCAAAATTCAGTAGTCACTGGTGTCGAAATGTTTAGAAAACAGCTGGATGAAGGCTTGGCTGGAGATAATGTCGGAATATTGCTACGCGGTGTAGAAAAAGAGCAAGTCGAACGCGGTCAGGTCTTGGCCAAACCCGGCTCAGTACTTCCCCATACCGAATTTGAAGCTGAGGTCTATGTCCTGAAAAAAGAAGAGGGTGGACGACACACTCCATTTTTCTCAGGTTACCGACCACAATTTTATATCAGAACCACCGATGTCACCGGTGAAGCCACTCTTCCAACAGGAGTCGAGATGGTCATGCCAGGAGACAACGCCAAAATGACTGTCAAGTTGATTGCCCCAGTAGCCCTCGAAGTCGGAGACCGATTCGCTGTCCGCGAAGGTGGCCGAACCATTGGTGCCGGTGTGGTAACCAAGATCTTGGCATAAGCTCTTTACAAATATGGCAAAAGGACGATTGCGAGTAAAACTCAAATCATTTGATCACCGCGTCATTGACGAGGCGGCGTCTAAGATTGTCCAAACTGCCCTGACAACTGGCGCTAAAGTCTCAGGTCCCACTCCACTTCCTACAGATCGAAAATTAATTGTTGTTACAACTTCTCCTCACGTGGACAAAAATGCCCGTGAGCATTTTGAAATGCGGGTTCACAAACGGCTGATTGACATTATTGATCCGACCGACAAAACCATTGATTCCCTTTCCCACATGGATCTGCCAGCTGGTGTGGATATCGAGATCAAGATGTAGTATAATTTCCACATGCAAACTCATCCTGATGTAAATCGGGATTAAGTGCGGAAGCGGTTTTTTTGAGTCCCGCGTCTGCGGGATTTTTTTATGCCCTTATGATTAGTACATTTTTTGCCTATAAAGATACTATGACAGCCCGCTATAATGCGGACGGTAAGCGCATGGCTGCTACTTGGCTTATTGTCCCCAATACCACAGTTGTCAGACCAATCGGTACTTCAAAAACTCTCCTAAATCTTCAGAAAACCTCCAAAATAAAAAAGCTCAAAGAAATAAAAACAGACACAATCCTAGAACCAAATTCAACTATAAAGTTGGATGAAGTCATAAAAGTAGGCGATATGGTCAGTATTTCAAATCTGACCATTGGTCGTGGCTTTGCCGGAGGAGTCAAACGCTGGGGCTTTGCCGGTGGACCTAGAACACATGGCCAGTCAGACCGCGAGAGGTCACCCGGATCGTCCGGAGGGGGTACTCGAATGGGAAGATTGTACAAAGGCCGACATGCACCGGGTAAAATGGGAAATCAGAATGTCCAAGTCCGAAATTTATTGGTTTTGGAGGTAGATGTCGAAAAAAACAAACTATTAGTAAAGGGACTTGTTCCCGGAAGTGCCAACACTTTGGCAAAATTGGAGGTAGTAAAATGACAATCCCTGTATTTAATTTATCAGGAAAAGATCTAACCCCAATTGAATTGGACAAAAAAGTCTTTGGAGCAAAGCTCAATCCCCAATTGATAGCCCAGGCTGTCCGCGTATATTTATCCAACCAGAGAAGTTCGTCTGCCCATACCAAAACCCGTGGAGAAGTCCAGGGATCGACTCGAAAAATTTACAAACAAAAAGGTACCGGACGTGCCAGACATGGTAGTATCAGAGCTCCGATATTTGTCGGAGGTGGAATAGCTCATGGTCCTGACGGAACTCAAAATTATGATCTAAAGATGCCTTCAAAAATGGTCAAAGTTGCCCTGCTTAGCATACTGTCCCAAAAAGCTCATTCCAAATCAATCTCAGCTGTCAAGGGATCCAAAGATGCCAGCGGTAAGACAAAAGAAATAGCAACCTTGATCTCCAAAATAGCTCCTAAAGATAAAATATTATTAGTAACAGAGCCTGGCCAAAGTAAATTTAGACTGAGTGCTCGAAATATCGACCGCGTCTTGGTCGCAACTACTTCGTCACTAAATGTCTATCAAATGTCAGTATGTCCAAATATAATCTTTACAACCGAAGCGTTAGTAGCTCTAGTTACCAAATATGCAGCTTAAACCTATTTATACCGAAAAATCCCTGAAAAATGCAAGCCTTAAGCGCTATACTTTTGCAGTACCCCTGTTGGCACGTAAAGACGCCATCAAAAAAGATATAGCCAAAAGATTTGGACTGAAAGTATTGAAAATTTCGACTCTAGTGGTCCATGGAAAATCCAAGCGAGTAGGTAAGAAACGTACCGAAAAACATTATTCATCCTGGAAAAAGGCAATCGTAACTACAGACAAAGAAATAGCGTTATTTACAGCCCCAGCTGAAGAGAAGAAATAAATATGGCTCTAAAGCTTTACAAACCAATTACACCAGGACTGAGAGGATCCTCAGCACTCGATTGGTCAAATGTCTCGGCAAACATCAGACGTAAAGGCCTGACCTCTATCTTATCCAAAAAAAGTGGTAGAAATGCCTCTGGAATTGTGACTGTCCGACATCAAGGTGGACGACACAAAAGATTTCTGAGAGACATAGACTGGAGACGGACAAAGCTTGAAATGAAAGCCACTGTAACTGCAATTGAATATGATCCAAATCGCACTGCAAATATCGCCCATCTTCAGTATGAAGACGGCACTCAAAGCTATATTCTAGCCCCAGAGGGTTTGATAGTCGGCGCCAAGGTGGTCTCATCGGAGCATGCACCTCTGACACTGGGTAACACTCTTCCCATTAGATTGATTCCGTCTGGTACTCCAATACACAATATAGAGATTTTTCCCGGAAAAGGAGCCCAGCTTGTGAGGTCGGCAGGGGCATCGGCAATTGTTTCCGGTTTCGAAGAAGCTTATGCTCTGGTAAAATTACCTTCTGGTGAAATCCGCCGAGTCAAGCTTGATTGTAAAGCGACCATTGGCAGTCTGACCAATCCGGATTGGAAAAATGTAAATTTTGGTAAAGCCGGACGCAAGCGCCACATGGGTATCCGTCCTACTGTCCGGGGAACTGCCCAGAATCCCAGAAGTCATCCGCACGGCGGTGGGGAGGGAAGATCTGGAGAGGGTATGATTCCCAAGACCCCTTGGGGTAAACCAGCCCGGGGAAACAGAACCCGCAATAAATTTAAATATTCAAATAAAAATTTAGTTTCTAGGAGAAATAAATAATATGGCAAGAAGCTCAAAAAAAGGACCATATATCGATGCAAATCTGATGGGTAAGATTGCCAAAAAAATGAACCCTATCAAGACTTGGGCTCGCAATTCACAAATTTCGCCGGATTTTGTCGGATTTACATTTCAGGTACATACCGGAAACAAATTTGTCGATGTATTTGTTAATGAAGCTATGGTGGGTCACAGGCTTGGAGAATTTGCTCCCAGTAGAACCTTCCGTGGACATGGAGCTATGGTAAAAAGAACCATGGATAAGACATGAAGATTTCTGCAAAAGCGAGCCATATCCCTGTATCACCGCGTAAGTTGCGTCTTATTACCGATGCAGTCAAGAATTTATCAATTGATATGGCAATAGCTCAATTAAAATTGTTGCCCAAAGCAGCGGGATCAATAATCCTAAAAGTAATCCAGCAAGCGGTAGCCAACGCCAAAAACAATTTTAAGCTATCTCCTGCTGATTTGAAAATAGAATCACTGGTTATTGGCGAAGGACCAAGATCCAAAAGGTCCGACCGCCATGCGCACGGTTCACGTTTTGGTGGTGGTGTCCGGCACAAAAGAACAGCTCATGTTATTTTACAATTAAGCACTAAAAATGGGACAAAAAGTTAATCCTATCGGGTTTAGAATTCCACTTTCACCAAGTACATCTTGGATATCACGCTGGTTTTCGACAAGCAAAGTCCGGTATAGCCAATACTTAGCAGAAGACCTAAAGCTTCGCAAGGCCTTAATGACCAAGCTTAGGATTGCAGGTGTTACCAAAGTCGAGATAGAAAGATCTCTTAAAAGTCTAAAAATTATTATCCATGTCTCAAGGCCGGGCGTTGTGATAGGTCGCGGGGGAGCGGGTATTGAGGACCTAAAAAAATACATCACGACATTAATCAAAGCCACCAAGGTAGATCTCCAAATCGAGGAAGTAAAAAATCCTGAAATTAATGCCTATTTGGTAGCAATCAGAATTGCAGAGCAATTGGAGAAAAGACTGCCAGCCAGAAGAGTGGCAACAAAGACTATAGAAAAAGTCATGGCTTCTGGTGCTAAGGGTGTAAAGATCTTGCTGTCCGGTCGTGTCAATGGAGCTGAAATTAGCAGGCGTGAGTCATACAAATCACCATCCGGTTCGGTTCCTCTTCAGACACTGCGTGCCAATGTCGATTATGCCAGCCTTCCAGCTTTGACCAGATCTGGTTATGTCGGAGTCAAAGTCTGGATTTATTTGGGAGGAAAATAATATGTTACAGCCAAAAAAATCAAAATTTCGAAAACAATTTAGAGGTAAAATGCGAGGGAACGCTACTCGTGGATTTACTTTGGCTTTTGGTGAATTTGGTTTGAAAGCTATGGGCAGGGGATGGCTTACTGCCCGCCAGATTGAGGCTGCTCGTAAAGCTATATCGCGTTATGCCCAAAGAGGTGGTAAAGTCTGGATTAGGATATTTCCCGATAAGCCTATTACCAAAAAAGCTCTCGGTGTCCGCATGGGATCAGGTAAGGGTGATATTACTGATTATGTAGCCGTAATTACTCCGGGCCGAATAATTTTTGAAATTGCTGGAGTAACGGCAGAAATCGCCAAGACTGCAATAGCTAGGGCTTCTGCAAAATTGCCATTTGATGTTAAATTTGTAAGCCGTGAGCAAATATGAAAACCTTAGATTTTAAAAAACAATTAATTGGTCTGTCCGTCCCCGAGCTTTCGATCAAAGCGAAAGCTGTCTATTCGCAAATAGTCCAAAATAGGTTAGAATTGGCCGCTGGCAAGCTAGTCAATAAACGGGCTGTGTTTAACCTTAGAAAGCAATTGGCTGTTATTAAAACAAAAATATATGAAAATTCACACCGGTAAAATCGTCTCAGACAAAATGAAGCAAACTGTGGTCATAGAAGTAGATCGCTTGGTTGCCCATCCAAAATATCTAAAGCAAATGCATCGTACCACTCGGTATCATGCTGATAATCAAGTTTCTGCAAAAGTAGGCGATGTGGTCAAATTTGTAGCCTGTAAACCAATTAGTAAAACAAAATTTTATAAAATTATAAAATAATATGGTCCAATTACGTACAATATTAGTCCCGGCAGACAATAGTGGTGCCAAAAAGCTCCGCTTGATTCATGTCATGGGTGCTTGGAAGAAAACTTATGGCTATCCTGGAGATATTGTAACAGCAGTCGTAGATCAAGCTCACGATGGGGGCATCGTCAAAGATTCTGAAGTGGTCAAGGCTGTAATTGTCAGAACCCGCCGGGCAGTTCATAGACCCGACGGAAGCTATATTAGATTTGAAGATAATGCTGCAGTTATTATTGATCCCAAGACCCATGAACCCAGGGGGAGTCGGATCTTTGGTCCTATTGCCCGCGAAGTCAAAGACAAGGGATTTGCCAAAATAGCGTCGCTTGCGACAGAAGTCCTATGAAAATAAAACTCAAAGATACAATCATTGTAAATGTCGGAAAAGATCATGGCCGTCAAGGTGTGGTAGCAAAAATACTGCCTCAGGATAATACTGTCATCATCGAAGGACTCAATCAATATAAGAAACATGTCAAACCAAGCCAAGGGAGAAAGGGGGAAATTGTCACAATTTCCCGCCCACTAGATGTATCCAAAGTCGCGCTTGTCTGTCCAAAATGTAAGCAACCCACCCGAGTCGGCTATCGGTTTGTCGAAGGCAAAAAGTTAAGAGTTTGTCGCAAATGCAATACAGATATATGAATTTAACACAAATTTACAAAGACCAAATTGTACCAAAACTGATGTCTGAATTTGGATTGACCAATATTATGGCAGCGCCTAAGGTGTCCAAAATAAATATCAATATGGGAGTCAAAGAGATGGCTCACGATAAAGGATTGATTGACAAAGTATCCTCACAGTTGGTAGCAATTTCTGGTCAAAAACCTAAAATTACAAGGGCCAAGGTAGCTATTGCCAATTTTAAATTGCGCGAGAATGATCCTATTGGTCTGACTGTTACTCTGAGAGGGGTCAGACTCTATGATTTTATGACCAAATTATTTGGTATAGTTCTTCCCCGCGTCCGGGATTTTCAAGGTGTCTCAAAGACTGCTTTTGATGGCGCAGGCAATTATTCACTGGGCATGACCGATCAAATTGTTTTCTCTGAGATAGAATACGGAAAAATTGATAAAATAAGAGGCTTGCAAATTACCTTTGTTATCAAAAATGGGTCTCCCGAGAAATCCAAGAGACTCTTGGAACTTATGGGAATGCCCTTTAAGAAATAAATATGGCAACAACAGCTAAAGTCACAAAACAATTATTGGGAAAATTAAAATACCCCACTCAATACCGTAACCGCTGCCAGGAGTGTGGTCGTCCGCGTGGATTTTTGAGGTTATTTGGTCTGTGTAGATTGTGCTTCCGAGCTCACGCCCACAAAGGCGAGTTGCCAGGAGTCACCAAAGCATCATGGTAAGAGATCCATTATCAGATTTAGTTTCGAGAATAAAAAATGGCTATATGGCAAGCCTGGGTAGTATTACTATGCCCAAAAGTAAACTAAGGGAAGCAGTCCTGAAGATTTTGTCGTCTGAAAAATATGTGGGTAAAGTTACATCAGATGATCAGGGTTTGACAGTAGAATTACTTTACAAGTCAAAGACTCCGGTAATCACTGAGATTATCCGTGTCAGTAAACCTGGATCTAGAGTCTATATGGGATTCAAGTCTCTGAGGTTAGTCTTGGGGGGAATGGGAATCCAAATATTATCAACCCCCAAAGGAATAATGACAGGAAGACAAGCTCGCAAGTTAAAAGTCGGTGGCGAAGTTATTTGTAAAGTCTGGTAAAAATATGTCAAAAATAGGTAAAAAACCAATCAGCATACAGGATTCAGTCAAAGTCACAGTCATAGGTGACAAGGTGCAGGTATCAGGACCAAAAGGTGAATTGACACTAAATATTCCCTCAAGTGTTGAAGTCAAATTTGAAGATAATCAAATTGTCGTCACATCAAAGGAATCAAACATGTGGGGACTTATTCGCAGTCTTCTAAATAATATTGTGATCGGTGTGACTAGTGGATGGACCAAAACTCTCGAGATTTCGGGTACGGGGTACAGAGCAAACACGACTGGTACAGAATTGAATTTATCTTTGGGTTTCTCACACCCCGTGGTTGTCAAAGCTCCAGTTGGCATTAAATTTGAAGTTTTGGAAAATAAAATCAAAGTAACGGGTATAGACAAACATTTGGTAGGTCAAGTCGCGTCCGAGATCCGCGCATTGAGACCTGCCGATCCGTACAAAGGTAAGGGGTTTAGATATGAAGGTGAAGTTATTGTCTTAAAGCCCGGTAAAGCTGCCAAAGCTGGTGCAACCGCAACAAAATGATAAAAAAATATTCATCAACACAAGATAGAAGACAGCGAGCCGTCAGAGCTAAGATTCGCAAAAACTCTGTCTTGCCAAGACTATCAGTCTTTCGATCACTCAAATTTGTTTATGCCCAAGTAATTGATGATAAATCCGGTAATACTCTGGCTTATGCCAAAGGCCTGGATCCAGTCGAAGTTGGCCAAAAGATTGCCAAGCTGTCGCTTGATGCTAAAATCAAGCAAGTAGTATTTGACAGGGGACCTTATAAATATCATGGCAGAATCAAGAAGTTAGCCGATAGTGCCCGGGAATCCGGACTAAAATTATGATGGACCGATATCCAGCTGAAGTCAAAGAATTTGAAGAAAAGGTAGTCCAAATAAACCGTATTAGTAAAAAAACTAAAGGCGGAAACCATATGCGCTTTGCAGCTTTGGTAGTGACTGGTGATCGCAAAGGCCGGGTGGGAGTGGGGCTTGCTAAAGCGGCAGATGTCCAATCGGCTGTCGCCAAAGCTACAAGAGGGGCCAAAAAAGCCTTGTTTACGATCAATTTACATGGCACGACAATTCCTCACGAAGTCAATTGTCACTTGGGTGCAGCTCACGTCCTACTAAAACCAGCTCCTCCTGGAACTGGGGTAAAAGCAGGCGGAGCAGTCCGCGCTGTCGTCGAATCGGCAGGTATCAAAGACGTCGTGGGTAAAATCTTAGGAACAGCCAACAAAATTTCCAATGTCTATGCGACAATGAAAGCCCTTAAATCATTAAAACAAAGAAATCAAACCGTATGAAACTCACCACTAAAAAAATGAAAATTGTTGGCAGAGGAAGAGGCTCTGGTAAAGGTGGACATACCACTGGGCGTGGACACAAGGGCCAACTTGCTCGAGAACGAGTTCATATTTTGTTTCAAGGAACTAAGACCAAGAAATCCCTGATCAAGAGATTACCCTTTATGCGCGGTGGTAGTAAAAACAAGTCAGCTCAGACCAAGCCAGTAGTGTTATCACTTGAAACATTTGTCAAATGGCCAAAGTCAATTGCAGTGACCGTCAAAAATCTCATTGAACGAAAAATTGTCCGAGCCAATACTAAGTCTGTCAAAATATTGGGTACTGCCAAGCTTGAGCACGAGCTGGATGTCAAAGTCCCGGTCTCTGCTTCTTCCAAGAAAGCCATTGAAAAAGCCGGGTTTAAA
>JAUXUE010000023.1 GCA_030681075.1 Candidatus Amesbacteria bacterium
ATATATTGCATCTCCAACAAAAACTATCTCATCTTTAGTGACATCAAAATACTTCTCTATTTGCTCGATGGCATAGCCTTTATCTATACCCTCTCTGGTGACATCAATAGAATTAACACCAGAAATTGAAATTTTGAATTCAGGCAAGTATTCTTGTAATGAATTTACTATTTCCGGCCGGCGGTCATATTTCAAAGCTAGTCGCTGGGCAAGTGGTGCCTTTTGCCCCAAAGTCGAAAACACAACCTCACATTCACGGTCCTCTATAATTTCACCATAAGTTTTAGTAGGGTGCTGATAATTTATTTCAGTAAAAGTTTTTTTGAAAGCGTCAAAGATTTGTTTCTTTTCTGTTGGCGTTAGCAATAGTTGATAAATGTTTTGCCACTTATTATTTTCAAATTTATAAAAGCTAGCGCCAGAAGTGGGTAAAATATACAAATTATCAAAGTATGTTAGATACTTTAAAAACTGCTTTTGGAATTGTTTGAAAGATGCTCCGCCAATCACAGCCACTTTCTTGATTTTTTGAAGCTCTGCCAAGAGATCAACCATTCCTGGAGTAATGTCAGTCTTACTCTCTGTCAGCGTCCCATCCAGATCAAAGCAAATAATCTTTTTCATAATTTTACTTCAACCCGTTTATCTGTTGGAGCATCTGAATCTAATATGTAAAAATGTTCTGGAATAATCTTGAAAAATCGATAAGGAGCAGGAGCTTTAAATAACTTTGATTTCATTTCAATATATGTTGTGTGATACCACTTGAATGCTTTTAATAGCTCACTATCTTCTAGTAGATATGCCCTTCCAGATCCTTGAACACCATTTCCAGTGCCTTCTTTTTGATGTGAATCAAATATTGCAAATGAAACATTTGGATTTTTTAGAATATGCTTAGTGTGAAGTGAATCCAATTGAGAAATATAGTAAAAGATGTTTTTATCGTCTACGGCATAGAACAAAGGTGCTACCCAAGGCTGAGAATCAATTGCGGTTCCCAATGTTAGGTAACAATTACTTTTGATTATTTCTTTTGCTACTTGGGTTAATTTATCTTTATTCATAATTCAGTTGTCCGATTTTCTCGGACGACTTTCATAACTCTTTTTTTAATTTCTCATTCTTAGGGTCAGCCACTGGGTCTAAACCATAGTATTTGGCTGTTGCTAGAGCGGTGGCATTGGCTAGTGCTAAGAAGTTAAAGATTTTGTGAAGAGTATCAGAGCCAGTTAATTCAATAAACTTGGTTGGGATACCAATTTCGTTGTAGAGTTTTGCCGTCACTTTCATTCTGTTTATTATCCGAGGATCGTCACTTTTATCGAAAATAAACAAACCATAAAAATTATTAAATTTGGCAAAGCCGTTGATTTCATTGTGATCAGCCTCAGGAAGGACATCGTTGAAGGCTGGGATCTTACCCGTTTCATTAAATTTGATTTTCCAGATATAACCCAAGGCTTCAAATTTGTTTGAGGTGTAGATTAGGGGTATACGATCTATTATTTCAATTGGAAGAGCAGGTTTTACTTCTGGTAATTCCAATTTTTCACCCAAGAGTTCATACAAAGCCACAAGGCAGAAATGAATTGCATCACGAGGCTGAAGGCCAGCAGGCAGTAAAACAAAGGGCACATTATCTTGTTTGGCTTTTTCCAAGAGTTTGCCTCCAATTGTAATGACTGCCCTGTTTAATCCAGAAGCTTTGTCATAAGCATCCAAAACTTCTTCGGTATTTCCAGAGTATGAACTCAATACTATCAACTCATTGGGTTTACTTTTTGGCAAGCCATAATCCCGGTAGACTGTAATATCTAGCTCGGGTTTGAGAAGCTTCAGAAGATCTGCAGCCAAGTGAGAACCCCCCATACCAACGACTATCATTAGACTAGTATATAATAATTTTGTGCAACATCATATTTCTTCGTGGACAAACAGATTAAGTAGGGATATTATCCAAAAAGCAAAAACTGATTATCAAAAAATCATTTTGCATTATAAATCTTTGGATAAACCACTTACTCCTTCACAAAAATGGCTGATTGAAAACAAGCCACTAGTGATTGAGACCACTGAGGATATTTTGCAGACCATATCGAGCCAGTTATTATCCAGATTACCGATTCTGAAATCGAATCCAAATCAAATTCGAATTCTAGTAGCATTAAGCGAATTGGTTTCTCTATCGGATTTTCACCTAAACAACAATAGAATTTCTAAATATTTCGCTACCTATCAGAAAGAATCAACTTTGACTATTGCTGAACTGTGGTCTATTCCCCTTATCCTTAAAATGCTTCTAATTAATAGTCTTAGTACCTCACTTCAGAATGAAAAGGTAATAAAACAAATTATATTAAGTCTTCGAAAAATTCAAAATATCGATTGGGCAGAATATGTTGAAGATGTCAACGCAATTGACTCAGTCTTTAGACACGACCCTACGGGGATTTACCCTCTTATGGATTTTCGAACTCGTGATTCCTACCGTCACGTAGTCGAGGAAATACATTTTCAGACTCTCCGTCCCCAGAATGAAATTGCCCAGTGGGTTTTAAATGAAAGTCAAAAAAGTAACTCTCATATTGGACATTATCTATTTGGAGCCGGTCGTGCCGAAATAGACAATATTTTTCCTCCTAAAAGAAAATTATCGGAAAGCTTTTTGATGTTTCTGCACAGCAGACCAATTAAAATTCATTTGGGGCTTACTTGGGGTACTGCTTTATCACTATTTGTTTCCCTCCAGGCATTATTTAATCTACCTATCTGGTGGAATTGGCTTCTTCTTTTTCCAAGTTTCAGCTTTGCAAATTTAATAGTTCATCTGATAATTGTACGGCTTTATCATCCTTCATTTTTACCAAAAATGGATTCTAGTTTACCAATTCACGAAAAAGACCGAACCATTGTCTTGACCCCCACGCTTTTGATGCCCGATAACAACGAAACAGATAAGATGCTGACAAGACTTGAGGAAAACTTTTTGGCAAATCGAGACAATAATATATTTTTTGGATTAGCTCTTTCCTGGCCTGAGACAAAAATAAATGGGGGAAAACCTAGTGTAGAAGAAGCTTCGGCCTTTGTATATGTAAAAAAGGCATTAAGCGAATTAAATAAAAAATACCCCTTTGTAAACAATCGTTTTCATTTATTTTTTCGTGATCGTAAATGGAGTATTGATGAGCAAAGTTGGGTAGAGTGGGAAAGAAAAAGAGGTAAGATTATTGATTTTGTTCATTTACTTCGATATCCAAATGATTCGTCTTTTAGCTTTAGTACAGCGTCAACCGATTTTTTATCGACAATAAAATATGTTATCACAGTGGACGACGATGTAGCTCTGCCTCGAGATACAGCCAAACAATTGATCGCTACAATCATTCATCCCCTAAACGTCGCTGTTATCGACAAAGAAACCAGGATGGTCGTGGGCGGCTATGGAATTATCCAGCCACGGATTTCAACCAAAATGCACGAGAACACAAAGAGTATCGCAAGTTACATTTTTGAAGGGGATTCAGGTTGGGACTCATATAGCAATCTTTCTTCAAATGTCTATCAGGATGTATTTAGAGAGAGTTTTTTCATGGGTAGGGGAATATTAAATGTCGATATTTTTGACAAATTGATTACCGGGCGTTTTCCCGAAAACACTCTTCTCAGTCACGACCATATCGAGGGGTTTTATTGTAGGACGGGATTTGCCTCAGATATTACTTTATTTGAAACTTCTCCTTCCTCATATAGTGCCTTTACCCGCCGATTTCATAGATGGATGAGAGGTGATTGGCAACGACTCTTCTGGATTCTACCCTGGACAGGAAATGAAAAAGGTAGAATTGAAAAGAATCCCTTAAGCTTATTTCATCGTTGGAAGTTCGTAGAAGACTTAATCCAAAGCTTAAATGTGCCAGCCTCGATACTATTCGTCTCGGTTCTGCTACTGTTCTACCCGGATAGTCAACTCGCAGGATTATTTTTTATATTAGTTGTCTTGTTGGCCAATCCAATCATTTCTTTATTTGAATCAATTCCAGTTCACAAAAATCTTTGGCTGAATTTTGGACATTATTTATATCTATTCAATGAGAAATTTAAAACATTTATTTTCAGAGCAATGTTTACTCTTATATTGTCTCTGCATCAATCACTGGTAACCTTGCATGCCATCACCACATCACTTACACGCATTTTTATTACAAAGAGAAAACGTCTAGAGTGGACTATCTTTTTGCATACAAACCAAAATGTACATAATTATGCCCTAATAGACGGCATTTCCGAGACTCTCCCGGCAATAATTGTGGCTTTAGGATTGTTAGTATCCGTAAATATATTTTTGCCGTATAACCAGAGAGTAATTCCCATCCTGTTATTTTCGACTTGGCTGTCCTCGCCAATTATGGCCGTATTGATTAATCGATCTTCACAAAAAGTAATAGTTTTCACCAAAAATGAGATTCGATATTTACGAATACTAGCTAGAAAAACCTGGAGATATTTTGATGATTTGGTGACCAAGAAAACAAACTATTTACCGCCTGATCATTTTCAGCAGACCACCCTTTCTCCCGTTTCGAGTAGGACTTCAGCCACTAATATCGGAATGTATTTGACTTCACTTGTTTCCGCCTTTGATTTGGGATTTATATCCAAGCTAGAATTACTCGAACGATTTTCAAATACCTTAACTACTCTTACAAAGCTTAATCTACTTCATGGGCATTTTTTCAATTGGTATGATATCAATTCCTTAAATGTTCTGCCACCGTCTTATGTCTCAACAGTAGACAGTGGTAATCTGGCTTTTGCTTTGATGCTATCCGCCAAGACTCTTTTAGACCTACCGAAGCAAGCTAGTGCAAACATTTCACTCGCCTTGGACGATCTCTTGTTACTAGCAAAACAGGAGGCAGAACCTGTCCTAGTGGATCAATTGGGTCGCATACAGGATATGATAAGAACTGGCGTCTCAATGACCTCAGTCCAACATGAAATAGAAGGCATTGAGGTAAATACAAATAGTGAACTCGGATACTGGATAGAAAAGTTTAGACAATTGATCAAAAGTAACCTAAGGCCTATCGACGCTAATAAATTTACACTTCAGTGCCAAAAATTTTCTTTATTGGCTGAATCGATGGCCATGAAGATGGACTTTTCTTTTCTCTATGATCCAAAAAGGAATTTATTCAAA
>JAUXUE010000025.1 GCA_030681075.1 Candidatus Amesbacteria bacterium
TCTACAATTGAAGTATTCGCCGAAATCACTTTCGAAACAACTTCACGGATTTTCTCTTCAGGAATATTGAATACAACTCTTGCCTCACGTTTATTGATAAGTAAATCTGCTGTTTGTTTACTGGGATTTTTCATAAATTCAAAATACATTATTGCATCAGCTGTAATAATCTTGGCATAACTTTCGGACAAACCCAATTCAATCAACTGAAGTCTTTTTTGGGCTGGCAATAATGGTAATTCTGAGCGCCACTTTTCAATTTTCTCTTGTGTAAATTCAAATGGCGGAATATCCGGCTCGGGAAAATATCTATAATCATTGGCTTCCTCTTTGACTCTTTGACTAAATGTCTCTCTAGTAGTTTCTTTGAATCCTCTTGTTTCTTGCACAGGATTAACTCCTGATTCCAAAAGTTTAATTTGCCGTGAGACTTCAAAATCTACTGCTTTTTTGACAAATCTGAATGAATTTACATTTTTGATCTCGACCTTATAATTTGGAAAGCTTTCGTCTGGACTAACACTTATATTTGCTTCCAAGCGCATCGATCCCTTTTCCATATCACAACTACTGATCCCAAGTGCTCTAATTATTTGTTGTAATTCTTTCAGGAAATTATCACTATCGTTACTGTCATTAAAATCAGCCTCGGTCACCACCTCGACCAATGGCACCCCACTCCTATTAAAGTCTATCAATGTTTCAGGACCTTGATGCAATAATTTTCCAGTATCTTCCTCCATATGGACTCGTCTAATTTTGTGACCCAATAAATTTCCCTCCACACAAAAAGGCTCATCATATTGGCTTATTTGATAGCCCTTTGGTAAATCTGGATAAAAATAATTCTTGCGGTCAAATTTGGATTTCAAATTAATTTTGCAGCCAAGTGCCAAACCCAACTTAATACACCACTCTATCGCTTTGGCATTGGGCACCGGTAGAGCTCCGGGAAGACCCAGGCAGACCGGACAGACTTGTGAATTTGGCGGAGTATTAAAATGGGCAGCGGGACAACCACAAAACATTTTTGAGTTAGTAGATAATTCTATATGTATTTCAAATCCCAAAACCGTTTGCCAAGACATGATCCCCCTTTCTATGCATAAAGAAAAAACCCAACACAAGTGTACAAGCCATGATCATAAGTAATATTGGAATTCCCAATACATCGGCCAAAGTGGCAGCTAGAAGTAGAGGCATGGAAGTAGCAATAATCAGCATAAATGATAAGGATCCATAAACTCGACCTCTAAACCAGGCTGGTGTTTTCTCTTGTAAAAGTGTCTGCGATGGCACTGTAATTGCAGCCGATGAAATACCCAAAAGAACTGCCGATACAGCACCAAAAAACACACTATATCGTGTAAGATAAGGCAAAATCGCCAATAGTAACAAGGAGGTGGCAGAACCGATCAGACCAAATTTAATAATCATAATTTTTCTATATCTTTTTAACAAATCTGGAAGTTTTGATGTAAATAATAAGGCGCCAATCGCAGCAGGTACTACTAATACTAGACTAACATGCTTCAGATCCAACCCCAATTCTACACGGGTATAAGAGGGTAATATAGAAGAAATAATGGCGACAAATATTTGCGAGAATATAATTACCATAAGCGGTAATAATACCGTATTGTTTGATCTAATAAACTTATATCCAAGTGCAAAGTCACGCCAGAATTTGTTGATTTGAAAATTTTTGGTCTTGGGTTCGTCTTTTGGCAAAAGATATACAGAGATTGCAGCAACCAAAAGTAATATTGAAGCAAATACTACTGTATTGTTGATACCAAGAACGGTCAAAAATAATCCACCCATGCCAAACCCAAATAAGAAGGTGGCTTGTTGGGTCAGTAAAAACATTCCATTGGCTGAAGCCAAAAGCTTGCCTTTGATAAGTGATGGCAGACTGGCTTGTTGGCTTGGTAAATAGAGCTGATCTATAAGCCAATACAAGAAAACTACGGCGTACAAGGCAAAGACATATTTCTTTAATATCAAAAATGATGCTACGCTAATAGCTTGAGCAATATTGGTAACAATCATCATTTTACGCCTGCTAAAATTATCGACAATTGCTCCCGAAAACGGACCAAAAAATAATGCCGGTAGTGAGCTTGCAATCCAGAGCATTGATACTGCCACATTGGATTTTGTGGCTTCAAAAATCCGTGTCAGAACAATGAATGTCATAAGATTAATTGTAATTTGGGACAATATTTGTGAAAGCCAGAGCTTGACAAAGTTTGAGTTTTTCAACAATAATCCAAAATCCGATTTCATAAATTTGGCTTGGCTTTGTGCCAATCGGTCACTTGCTGATATTGGTGGCCAATTTTAAATAACAATTCTTCCGAAAACATCGGTCCTTGAATTTGAAATCCCACCGGCATCCCCTCTTCAAAACCGCAGGGAATAGCCAACGAAGGAATCCCGGCGATATTTGTCGTAACCATATACAAATCAGCTAACATATTTTTAATCGGGTCAGAAATTAGTTCACCTAATTTTGTGGCAACTGTCGGAGCCACTGGCATTATAATTACATCACATTTTTCAAATGCTTTATTGTAATCTTCAATTATTTTTGTTCTCACTTGTTGAGCCTTTTTGTAATATGCATCATAGTAACCAGCTGACAAGGCATAGGTTCCGATCATAATTCGACGCATCGATTCTTGAGTAAAATTAGATCTATCCTGACCAAATCTTATACCGTCATACCGTCCCAAATTTGAGCTGGTTTCACTCGGAGCTAATAAATAATAAGTCGATACGGCATATTTGAGCATCGGCAATGAAATATCGATAATTTGTGCACCCATACTGACCAATTTACCGACAGCTTCCTTAATCTGTGAATCAAGTTCGAAGGGAACTCCAATCTTAATTGTACTTGGAGCTATATTTAAGTTTTTTGAATAAATTGGCACATTATTTGGTGATGAAGTGGCATCCAGCTTGTCCTGACCGGCAATTAATTCTAAGATCAAACTTAGATCTTCTACGTTTTTAGCCATAGGACCAACCGAGTCGAGAGATGATGCATAGGCAATCGCACCATACCGGCTGACCCGGCCATAAGTTACCTTTAATCCTGAAATACCGCACCAACCAGCGGGATTACGGATTGACCCACCGGTATCCTCACCGATTGCAAACATAGCCATCCGTGCCGATACAGCAGCGGCAGCCCCTCCAGAAGATCCTCCCGCCACTCGCGTCTGATCCCAAGGATTTTTTACAGGCCCAAAGTCAGTATTTTCCGAGCTTCCCCCATGTCCCCAGGCATCCATATTGGTTTTGCCTATCAAAATCGCTCCCGCCTCTTTCAATTTTCGAACCACGGTCGCATCATAATCGGGAACATAATTGTTCAAAACATTTGATGCGGAAGTAGTCCTAATATTTTTTGTAACATATGCATCTTTCAATACATATGGTACTCCGGATAACAATGTATCAAACTTTACACTTCTTGCTTCATCTAATAATTCTTGTTTGTCACGAAGTGTGATGAATATATTTAGCTCTGGATTATTCCTCTCAATATTCTCCAGACATTCGTTCACCACAACCTCAGGAGTTACTTCTCCTGATCGATACTTTACTGCTAATTGAGAAATGGATAGATCAAGATTCATTGAATATAGCTTTAACTTTGAAATAACCAGGGATTGGTAAAATTCTTGATGTGTCTATCACATCATCACGTACAACATTTGTCAGTCCTGTAACCTGTGAAGTTGGTTCGACATCACGTAAGTCCAATGCTGCTAATTCATCAACCAATCCAACCGTAACATCTAAATCCTTTTGTAACTTTTGAGCCATTTCGTCACTGATCTGCAAGTTAGCCAGCTTTGCTACTTTCTTTACATCCATGTACTCAAGTTTACCACAATTATTATTTGTCAATTAGACTTCCACCTGGAAGGTGGAAGTCTAGAGATCGATACAGAGATGCTCTATTCTCTTAAGTTCTCTTGCGTAGTCACTATGATTCATCACAAAATCACGATACGAATAAGTTTTGTGACTATAAAATGGTATCGGTTCTTTTAAACATCTAGGAAACGATGACCAAGGATACAAAGGGAGGTCATTTTTTGAAACGATGGAAGCTACATACGGATTCAAATGAATATAGCGCGTTAGATGTAATAATTGTTCTTCCGATTCAATCGGAACGGACTTAAACGCTCCCTGAAATACTGGCCCGACACGATTATTCGCAGTATTAAAGTAACGGGTATAACTATTTGTAAACAGACTAAGGTATTTTGATATTCCTCCATCTTCTAACTGTTGGAGTAGAAAGTGAAAATGATTTGGCATTATGACATAAGAAATTATTTTTACCAATTTTTTTCCACTTTCCATACGAAGTCTCACATTTATCTTTTCAGATTCAGTTAAAGGTTTATACCTTGACAATTTTATTGGTGGTTTTATATATTGGTAGTAGTCTTTTGATAATATCGCTTGATTATAATCACGTTCGGATACAAAAGTCTGTTGCTTTGCTACACCACGATTAAATACATGATAATACTGATCAGTAACTAGCGGGTGATCTCTTCCAGCCATATTATTAGTATACACTAGACTTCCACCTGGAAGGTGGAAGTCAAATTAAGACATTGATTCTAGAGCTTTGATGCGATCAGTAAGAGGCGGATGAGTATTGAACATGTTGGCAAACCAGCCACGGGCATCGGATGATAAATTTTTGAGAGGATTGGTAATGTACAAATGAGCTGTAGCTTTGTTGGCAGCTTCCAGAGGCTCTTTGTCTGCTCCTAGCTTCTCGAGAGCTGAAATCAAGCCCGATGGTTGTCTTGTCAATTTAACCGAAGATGCATCAGCCAAATATTCCCGTCTTCTGGAAATTGCGAGCTGAATAATCTGGGCAATTATTGGTGATAATATAGCCAACAAAATACCAATTACCAAAAAAATCGCATTTGAGCTTTTATTATCATCAGAATTTGATTTTGAATAAAATGTCGCTCTAAGCAACCAATCACCAAGTAAAGTAATCAATCCAACCAAGATCGTAACTATAGACATAAGTCGCGTATCATAATTGGCCACATGAGACAGTTCATGTCCAATTACACCTTCGAGTTCTGTGCGATTCAATTGTGCCAATAAACCCATAGTCGCACAAACTGCGGCATGCTCGGGATCCCGCCCTGTAGCAAATGCATTGAGAGCTGTATCATCTATGACATAAAGCTTTGGCATCGGGATTCTGGCTGCCATACTAAGATTTTCTGCAACTGTAAAAAACATAAAATCCCGTTTCTTGTCAGCCGGCCTGGCTCCAGAAATTCCCAAGACTATCTTGTCACTCCAATAATATGATCCAAAACTCATTAGACCAGAAATTATCAAGCCTATACCCAAAAATTCCAGCCCCGTAGACTCATATCCATAGAATACTGCCATTCCACGGGCTATAAAATAGGATGCGACCAAAACAAACGCACCAAAGCCAGCTATCACTAGCCAGCTTTTGCGCTTATTGGCATCTACTGATTCAAAGACATTGTTCATAGACTAATTTTCGGACTCTTCGTCTCTGATTCGGTAACTTTTAAAAATTCACCACCTGCCGGTGTTTCCAATCCTTTTTCAGACTTGAACCCAAAAGCATTGGCCACTATGTTACTTGGGAAAGTGGCGATTTTGATATTGTAATCGGCCGTCAAATCAATCATAGTTCTTCTGGAATACATGACTTTGTCTGAAGTGTCGCGCAATTCTCCCATGAGATTGGTAATGACATCAGCTCCTTTCATCTGGGGATTACTCTCCATGATTACTTGCAACTTGGGAAGTAGCTCAGCTACTTTTGCCGATGGATCACTCATTTTGCGGGCATCAGCCAGCATTTTTAGGATTTCTTTCTCGTGCTTGAGGTAAGCTTTGGCTGAAGTTTCCAAATTTGGAATCAGCTCTGATTGCCGCTTCAATTGATTGCCAATTTCCTGGACTGAGGCTCCAATCTGGGTCTTATTAGCCACTAGCCCGTTGTAGACACCCACAACATACAAGACTACTAATACTAATCCTCCTAATAATATTATAGGTAAACTCATACTAATAAACTCACCTCCTCATACAACTTTTCAACTTCGGAAATACCTGTTAGCCAAAAGTCTTTATCAGTTATATCAATTCCCAGTGACAAAAACAAATTTTTGGGAGAATCTGATGACCCTTGGGACAAGAACCACTTTATCTTCTCTATAAATTTGGGTTCTTGTTTTACTTTATTTTGCATTGCTTTTGAAATAAGTAATCCCGAAGAATATGAATATACATAAAAGAAATTTCTAAAATGGGACCAATAAACCCACCAGTTTTGTGTTCCTGCGTTTTGTTTTACAAAATCACCCATGTAAGATGCCATATGCTTAGTAAATATTTCTCCTATTTCCTCTTTTGATAAATAATTCTTCTGACGAAATGTTTCGTGTAATTCTTGTTCAAATTTATAGGCGGCCACCTGCCTGAAAATGGTGGAAATATCATCATCCAGCTTTTTCATAATTAGAGTTTTATCTTTTGGCAAACTCTGCAAGACAAAGTCTTCCATAAAAGTACTAGCCACTTCAGCGGTGGACAGGGGTGATCCAAAATTGAGAGCGCATTTTTGCGATTTCATCAATTCATTATTGATACCGTGACCCGCCTCATGGGCCAATGTCAATACATCGCGCAAGTTGTTGGTATGATTTAATAAAATATATGTGGGTTGAGTAGGTCTTTCAATGGCGCAAAAAGCTCCGCCCCGTTTGCCAAGTTTTGGATAAACATCTATCTGGCCATTGTCCACAAAATCCATAAAAATCTTTTGAAATTCGGGATCCAGGTTGCCAAAGACATTCGCAATTAAGTTGACTGATGTTTCAAAATCATAATTAACTTGAGTATTTTCAATCGGCGCATTTCTGTCCCAATAATTAAGTTTCGCCATTCCCAAAAATTTGGCTTTTGTTTCATAAAATTTGTGAGCCAGAGAAAATTTGGAACTGACAGCCTCAATCATAGCATCGACAACCTCTGAGTCTATATCATCAGCCAAATGGCGCATCAGATCTGGCCTGGTTACCCCGCGTAAGTCATCATTAATTTTTTTGTCGTATAAAATAGCATTTAATTCATGTTCAGCGATTTTGGCGTTTCTTCCCAAAATCTCATTAATAGCTAAGCCCGCATTTTCCCGGATCTTGGCGTCTGGCAATTGTAAATCAGAAGAATATTCTTCCAGAGTTTTACTGGCAATTTTTTCCTCTGATAAAAATTGAGAAGTCATACGCACCCAACTGGAGTGAGCAGAGTTATTTTTTAAATTCAATATTTTTTCCTCCGGGTCTGAAAGAGTAAATTTACCTGTCGCAAACAGGTGTTCCAAAAAATGTCTAAAGTCAATCAAAAGATCACTCTCCAAAAATATTTTCTGAATATTGCCGGGAACTTTGGATAACTTTAATAAAAAGAATTGGTTTTGGTTGTAGAGCTTGACCGAAAATTCTTCTAATTTATTATTTTGGGCTTTTATGGCCGGATCAGATTGATCAAGTGACTCTCTAAGCCCCCAATAATAACCCAAATCGCCAGTAGTTCCGTAATTCTTTTGCAAGTCATCAAATTCCAAAATCGCCTCTGACAATACTTTCGGGTCACTAAGATAATCTTCTCTAGTTTTCCACTTCGTGCTGAAAGCCAAATTCTTTTCTTCCACGGTCTTTAATTGATCCTCAAATGTATTCAATAACCCAAAATTCCAAGAATATCTTTTATTCATATGCTATAATAAATCCATCTGAATTCCGTTCATTTTGACGGGTGTCTCAGGAAATTCCTGAACTAGGATCAGCCTACCGCAGCCTATGCAAAGCATGCTTATGTAGGACAAACCAGCCAAGACAGCTGGTTTATTTTTGTATTTTTGTAATAACGTCATATGATTTAATTAAAGATAATAATTTTTGAGAAACATCATTTTTTTCCTCTGCGTCTCTAACTAACCCGGCAATACTATCAGCGAGCCTCAAAACTGGCTCAGATTCATCTCTGGCTCCTCTAATTTTTGCATATTTTATATTAAAGATCTTCATTAGCCTTGACACTTTCTCCTGCTCCGAAGATTTTAACCCGTCTATGATAATAGTAGACTCCATTGGTAATTTATCCGAATACATCAATATGGCTTGAGCTAGCGTGAACGCAGTTAACGCTACATATTCTTTTGTTTGAAAAAATGAAGCGTAATACACATGGCCGGATTTTTTAATCAACTTTATAGTTGATTTTATATACCTTGACCTGATTTCATGCTTTGCTTTTCCCCATTTTGATTTGTGTTTTCCAGTAATTTTTTCAATTTCCGATAGACCCTCTCTTATTTCGTCAATAAATAAATTTTTTATGACTATTATTACCACGATAAATAATCTTCCCGCAGTATCTTGACCCGTTTCATCAACAAAACAGTATATTTTATTCATGGCAACTGGAGTATTCCATCTATTCCTATTGGTAAATCTTTGTAATCATCAAGTTTCAGATCCATTATCCAATCAAGGTTAATCAGTAATTTCGGAATACTTGCCATGCCAAAAACTTTCTTTCCGATACTTGGAAAGTCAACGGGCAGAGAAACAGGATTGGCAAATTTATTGACATCCTCCGGTTTGATCTGAGCTCTAAATACTACGGATGCCGTGTCTAGAATTACAAATGAATTAGCCGAAGGCGTGATATTCATGTTTATTTTGCATCCCCCATCATCGAGTACTATTCCAGTAATTGGAGTAATTAAATCTACTTGATCAAGTTTGTATTTGGCTTGCTCGACATCACGAACCGAGGCATCAAGATCTGCTTGCACTAGAACTTTTTTGTTACGTATTACCATATGATCAGCCAACTTCTGATCCAGCTCCAGTTGTAATAATTTACGATCTAAGGATGCTAATACCTCACCCTTATTTACATTATCACTAATATTTTTCCGAAGAGCCACCAGCTTTCCCGAAAATGCAAACCTAACTTCAATCGTCCTTCCCCACATTGTCCCCGGAAATTTATTTACCATAATTTGATTATACATTATCTTAAGTACCTCTCCCTCCCGCCTGCAAAAGCTGATGCTTTAGCGTCTGCGGGCAGGCTATCCCTCTCCTAATCTAGGAAAGGGAAGCAAATATGAGGCGGTTTGATCATATCGAGGGTATCCTCGATATGATCTCTCATTAATATTATGTATACCAACGTTTTAACTCTTCCAAACATTGTGGCAATGTAAAAAATCCACTGGCGCTGTTAAAGTGTCCTCCTCCAGGAACAATTACCAGTTTCGCTTCCAATTCTCTTGACAATATCTGGGCGTTTTCTAGAGGAACATATGGATCATTATCACTATGAATCACCAAAAATCTTTCAGACATGGTTTTTATCTTTTCAAAATCAAATTTATCTTCAAGAAAACTATCAATATGGCGATTATCGTTTTTTTTGCATGGACCAGCTACTAATACTACTCCAGAGACTTTCTTTGATATTGGTGACTCTAAGTATCTCATAATTGTAGTGGCACCAAGGCTATGCCCGACCAAATACAAATTTTCATACCTACAAAGCTCAACTTGGTGAGCAACTTCAGCTATCCAATCATCTTTTAACAATTTCTCGGAATTAGGCATCATTATAGAACTCGCGTATACCTCATCTTTTTCAAGCTCTGTCATGAGCCATGGTTTCCAATTACCATTTGGGCTACCAAATAATCCGTGGACAATAATTACTTTATTCATTGTACAAATATATCATTATTTCCAGGATTTTACACCGCAACCACCTGATTTGGTGTAACCGGCTGCAATTGCTTCTTTCTCAGTACAAAACCATTGTTCACCCCGCCATTTTTCAATTCTGGTCGGGTTATATTGAATGCATCCCGGAAAATGATATGCTTTCTCACCTTTTTTCAACCATTCACCCGAAATATTTCCCTTGATTACACATTTTGGCTGGTCTTTATTTTCATATTGCGTACACAATTCACTATAAATCCCAATTTTAGTTTCTCTATTTTTCAAATCAATATTGTGCAATATATGTTTTGGGTCCCATTCCGACGACGAATATGCCACCCATCCCGTCTCCATCAATTTCTGATCAATCCAAGTCCTGCCAGACCAAACCGAAGCCACTTTCCTGCCATATGAATCATTAGTGGCGACGTTCAGCGTAACCTTTTTCCCCATGATTATTTTTTCCAATTCTTTTTTGGCCTGCTCACCACCACAATTTGTCAACTCTGGGGCATCCAGAGTATCAAAACGGACTGACCCGCGATCCGCAACTTCAAACGAGTCACCATCTTTGACCGAAACCACCAAATATACAGTTTTGAAATAAATTCCCGCGCTCAGCGCAGCTGCTCCCACCAATCCTGTTACCCCCGCCACAACCTTCTTGTTCATATCTAAGTATACACTTTTTTATCTATTCTCTAGACTTCCACCTGGAAGGTGGAAGTCTAATTGCTTCATAATAACATTGGGATATAGATTCTCTAATGTTTTTGCTTTTGATAAATCTACCCATTCCGGATTATACCAATCAATGTCAGTGATTTTCTCCGTACCCGAAGGATCCAGTTTTGGCTCACCATCTTCCACTTCACATTCAAAATAATATTCATGTGTCCCAAATTCGTGTATGTATGGATGAGGTTTACTAATTTTTTTTACTTTCAATGACAATTCCTCCCAAATTTCTCTGATCATCGCTTGATCCGGAGTTTCTCCTTCCTCTAGATGACCTCCTGGATAAACCCAATATTCAATTCCATCTTTCTTTCTATGCATCAAAAGTATCTTCTTGCCCTCAATAATTATCGCTCTACATGAAGAATATTTTTTATCCATTGCGGGACCGACGGGATTCGAACCCGTGACCCTCTCCTTGACAAGGAGATGCGCTAACCAGCTGCGCTACGATCCCATACAAAGTATTTTAACAAAAATTTTCAAAATGTGTTATATTTGCCACAAACCTCTGCCCTGGAAAGGAGAATAAATAAAATGAAAGACTTTTTGAAAAAATTTAAACTGAATTTTGCCTTAAATGAACAAACCATGAGTATGATTTTGGGTGCTGTAGTCGTCCTTCTGGTCGGAGGATTGCTATTTAATTATCTCAAAACCGCTAAAAATCCAAGTGTAAATGATCAAGCCAATGTCTCGTCCTCTGCTACCGAAGCTGCTAAATTAACTACAGAAACCACTGTGACTGCTGGAGTCAACGAATATGTAGTCAAAGCTGGTGATTCACTCTGGAAAATTGCAGAACAAGAGACTGGCTCAGGTTACAACTGGACCAAGCTCTATGAGCTCAATAAATCTACTCTTGGCAAAAATCCAAACCTGATATACTCAGGGACTAAATTAGTATTAAAATAGTCTATAGGCGGTGGTAGTTCAGCGGTAGAATGTCCCCTTCCCAAGGGGAAGGTCGCCGGTTCAAATCCGGTCCACCGCTCCATGTTAATTTTGGAGATAGTTTTTGAATTCAGAAAGTGCAAGTGAGCGCATGGAACATTTATTCTTTTCCTCATCAGTCATCTGGGCAAAAGTCTTGTCAAAGCCTTCTGGAATAAATATCGGATCCCAGCCAAAACCATTATCGCCAAGAGCTTTATCACTTATACTCCCGTTAATTTTGCCAATAAATATATGTTCTATTTGTGTTTCGTCAATAAATACTAAGGTCGTCTGAGCGGTGGCTAATCTATCCGGATTATCTTTGAGTAGTTTTAAAATTCCTTCATTCCCAATGGATTTCATAAAATCATTTATATAGGGTCCTGGAAGTCCATTGAGAGCAGAAAAAGATAGTGAAACATCCTCGACAAGTATTGGCTTTTGTAATTTTGCATAATAATCTCGAGCCTTTTGAACCGCTACTTTGATGGGATCCAATGACTGTATTTCCTCAATATCCAATCCACAGCCGAGTACTTCGATATTTAGAATTTCTGAGGCTTCTTTGAGCTTACCTGCATTTGTGGTAGCAAAATATATTTGGGTTATAGACATACAGTGATTGTGCGATATACTAATGATTGTGTCAACTGTTCAGATAAAAAACGATTTCTACAAATTTAGAGAAAAAGACTTCGGAGAGAAGAGGGTTCTTGATAAATTATCCCCATATGAAAAGAATATTAGTCAATACCTCGAGCCTTGGCTAACAGTAAGTAAAAACCATGACGATGTCTATCCAAGTCAAGGATTGTTATTGACTCCATTTGACGGGCTTCCTGTCTCGTCTTTGCAAATGCTCCCCCAAGAAAAAATTATTGAGACTCTGAGAATGCGCTTGTTTTTTCTCGAATTGTTTAATCATCCACACCGAATAGAATTTTTAAAGTCAGTCACGGCTGAAAAATTCCAGCCACCAGACAAAATCGAATCAGAAGTCTTTGACTATGCCACAAAGTCTGGCTTGAGCCTATCAGTTGGCGATCTCGGAGCCTCTGTTACGGGGTCAGCACAAGATAGGGTAAGCCGTACTGAAAGATATGCTCAAGGACCATTTATAAAATTGGGAATACAGGGACGAAATATTTTTGTAGGATCATCCTCCCCTGATGTCTGGAACAGTTCCCAAGCCATATCGACAATGGCTGCCTGTCATAGCCTAGCCTGTATTCCAAGAAATGGCGTAATGTCTCTAGTTTCTCGTCAGGCAGATCTGGCACGGGACGTATTTGATAAATTAAATACATTATCCAATCTTCTCTTAGTAAAACGCCCGGATCAAAAACAAGTCTTAGGCTGGTGGAAGAATAACGTAGTGGGAACTCTCGAGACCAATCCCAAGACGGCTCTTGTCCGCGCCAAAGCTCTCTATCAGGCAGGTATCCGATCGTTTCGTATCTATTCTCCAGAGCCGGGAATCGATTTGGAAAAGACTACCAAAATAATCAGAAGTGAATTTGGCAACAAAGTCGAAATATTTTCAGGTCAAGTGGTGGATATTGACCAAGCCAAAAGAGTCGAGAATGCAGGTGCTAATTGTCTGTTTGTCGGAATTGGCGGTGGGGGCAGGTGTGTGACTGGAGTCAGAAGTGGATCAGCTATCGACTGGCCTGAATTGGTATGGAAATTGCGAGGTGAAGTAGGAATTCCAGTGATTGTCGAAGGTGGAGCATCTGACCATGTAGCCACTACTCTACTTTTAGGCGCATCTGGAATCAGTGTCTCCAGAGTCGTGGCAGGGGGTACGATAGAATCCCCAGGGGGCTTACTTTATTGTTCAGATGATTCAGGCAAACTTTTTAAGCCTTATGGAGGAGAAGCCTCGGCCAGAACCAAATTCCTGGACGGAAAGTTATTACCCTTTACGATTCCCTCGTTCGTTGAAGGAGAGACAACCAAGGCAGAATTGAGTTATATCAAAAATGTCCATCCTACTTTGACTTATAATCTTCATGTTCTAATTGAAGATGCTATTTTGGCCATGGTCTTTCGTGGAGCAAAAAGTATCTCTGAACTCCAATCAATAAGTCCTTCACCATTACGCCGTCTGACATCCTCAGGCCGATTTCAAATGAATTCACATTGAGCCGGGAGTGAGAATCGGACTCACGACCTAGGGTTTACGATACCCTTGCTCTACCACTGAGCCACCCCGGCGTAGTATAATTCTAACAGAATGTACCGCAGTAGATTACAGGTGATGGAAGAAAAGCGCGACATGAGAATGGCTGCCTTAATTTTTGGAGGTATCGTGATACTACTTATTTTTCTTGGTGTGTTTGGTCTTAAATTCATGCCAAAAATTGTCAACTTACTTTCAAATTCAAACCGTGTAAATAACGATAAAAATGATCTCATCCCTCCCCCACCTCCCACCCTATCCATTCCTTATGTAGCCACCAATAGTGCAGTCTTAAGTATTTCAGGCCAATCTGAGCCAGGTTCTCAAGTCTATCTGACCCAAAATAGCAATTCCATAGGTAATAGCCGTACCGAAAACGATGGCGTATTTAGTTTTGATGCAATAGAGCTGGTTGAAGGCAGTAATCTTTTTAAATTGGTAGCTATGGATCCTTCTGGAAATCAGAGTCCACCGTCAGCCTCTTATTCACTTGAATATTTAGCTAAATCCCCCGAAATCAATATAGATTTCCCCGAGGATAATCAGACGGTCTCATCCAAAAAACTCGTTGTAAAAGGATCCACTAATCCACAAAATAAATTATTTATAAATGACCGATTTATATTGCTCGGAAGTACCTGTACTTTTGAGAATACAATAAACATAAATGTA
>JAUXUE010000030.1 GCA_030681075.1 Candidatus Amesbacteria bacterium
ATTGAAAATTGTAAATTGAAAATTGAAAATTGCAGCACTATAGTGCTGGCAGGACCTATGGGAAAATACGAAGAAGCACCAGATGGAACTCGAAAAATATTCACAGCGGTAGCCAAGAGTAAGGCCTACAAAATTGCTGGTGGGGGAGATACCGAAGGTGCATTGGCCAAATTTGGGTTATTGGGCAAATTCGACTGGATTAGTGTCGGCGGCGGCGCCATGCTGGAATATTTATCATCTGGCACACTGGTTGGAATCGAAGCACTATTATGAAAATTGCCTTGACCTATTTTCTTGCAGGCTCAGGACACTTTCGAGAGGCTTACTCAATTGCCAAAGAATTACAAAAAAGAGGCCATGAAACCAACCTGATTGGTATTGAAAATCGTCTGGAATTATCCCATAAAATATCTGCCAAAATTTGTCTCTGGTACTTTCGGTGGCAAATGTCTCTGTTTCTGTTGTTTGGTGAACAATCGACAGTCGAAGATCTAGACAAAAAAATGTCACCAAAATCAAGACTCGCTGAACTATTAGTATTTTGGTTTAGAAAGCTGGAGTATTTATTGGGTTCTTTTATAAAAGAAGATTTGGGTTTAGATGGATATGATGCCATTATCTCGACCCATCCAATGGCCAGTGTCTTGGCCGTTGGTGCGGGGTTACCGAGGGTTATTAATATTTGCCCAGATGAGGTAGGAGAGGTAACTTCATCTTTTTTTAAAGTGAATAACCTTACAACCGGTGTAAATTCAAAGAGAGTGCAGGATATTTTTCAAAAACTGGGATTTAACGGAGATATCCGAGTCGTGGGACATCCTCTGGATCCCGACGTGCTGGAAAAGCGTCAAGAAGTCTATGAGAGAATTCAAAAAAATTCTAAAACTGGAAATATATGTTTGGGTGTTTTTGCTGGATGGATTACTCCCCAGAGTCAAAAAAGGGAGATACTTTCTGTAGCCAGAGAATTGAAAAATATTCTTTCCTTAGATAATATTTCCGTAAAGTTTTTGGTCGGCAATCACCAAGATCTAGAGAAAAAAATCCGGGAGATTTTTATAGATGATGAGCTTAGAAAGAAAGTCGAAATTATTACAGCCGATACAGTCTATGAATTAGTAGAAGTCAGTCATCGGTTATTAGTGAAGGATATTGATGTCTTATTTTGCCGGCCAAGCGAATTGGTATTTTATAGTTTGGCTTTGGGCATGCCTGCGATCTTGTTTCCGGGTGTTGGCCCTGGCGAAAGAGACATGTCTGCACTGCTCCAGAAATACGCTCGGATAAAATCATATAGCGAAATGGAAGGCTATTTGTCTATCTATTTAAAAGATCGGCAGAACTTAGCCAAAATCAGCTCTGATTTATATGAGTCAGGATATAATTTTGATGGTGCTAAAAATACAGCAGCACTGCTTGATTTATGAAGAAATTTCCCAAAGATTTCTTGTGGGGGACCGCAACAGCCGCCCATCAAGTTGAAGGAAATAATGTCCACAATGATTGGTGGCGATGGGAACATGAGGTGGTTGGTCGCCTAAAATCAGGTATCGCCAGTGATCATTATCAAAGATTTAAATCTGATTTTTCACTTGCTGCTGACATGAAACACGGCATTCATCGGTTTTCAGTTGAATGGTCCCGGCTTGAACCAACCATGGGACAATATAATCAAGTAGAAATTGATCATTACAGAGAGGTTCTGGCAGAACTAAAAAAACACAATATAAAATCCATGGTCACCTTGTGGCATTTTACTCTACCCACTTGGTTTGCTGATCTGGGTGGATTTGAAAGTAAGTCCAATTTCAATTATTTTTATCGTTTTGTCGAATTGTGCGCCAGAGAGTTTGGCGGACTGGTTGATTATTGGATAGTAATAAACGAACCCAACCATTATGTAGTCAAATCATATTTGATGGGGATGTGGCCACCACAAAAACGCAATTTTTTTACTGCCCTTGCCATAACTCGAAATTTGGCCACCATTCATTGCGATGCATATAAACTATTGCATAAAATTATTCCAGACTGTCAGGTTAGCTCAGCTCACCAACTGATAAATTATTTTCCTAAAAATAGATGGAATCCAGTCGATATTTTCTTAAGTAAACTTCTGTCCTTTTTGGCTAATGATTTGTTTATTATTTTGACCAAAGGCCATCATGATTTTTTTGGTCTAAACTATTATTACAAATTTGCTACATCTCTTCAAAATTTGATAAGACACATTACCCAAGTAGAGGTCGTAAAAACGATGGAAGATCTAGGACAAGATTTGGGCTGGATCATGGATTCAAAAAGTATGTATTGGGCAATAAATAAGATTTGGAGAACGGTGGGAAGGCCAATAATAATTACAGAAAACGGGATTGCCGATGCGTCGGATATCTTGCGCCAAAATCATCTAATAGACCACCTAAAATGGGTCCAAAAAGCAATTATAGACGGAATAGACGTCCGAGGTTATTTGCACTGGAGTCTGATAGACAATTTTGAATGGCAATCGGGATTTATTCCTCGATTTGGTCTGGTGGAAGTGGATTTTGATACCCAGGTGCGTACTCCCAGACCAAGTTGCTCAATCTATACGAAAATAATTACAGAAGGCTTGTGATAACATATATTTAATGATCAAAGTTGCCATAAATGGATTTGGGAGGATAGGGAGACTTGCTGCTAGAATAATACTGACAAAGTTTCATAATCAAATTGAGCTAGTGGCAATTAACACTAGCGGTTCGATGGAGACTTCAGGCTGGGCACATCTTTTGGTAAACGATACTACGTATCGGAGATTTGAGATAGAGATAGAGAGTGATAAAGACAACTTGATTGTTGAGAGTATGGGACTGAAAATTCCAGTTCTAGCCCAGAGGGACCCGGAATTGTTGCCTTGGAAAGATTTAAATGTTGATGTTGTCTTGGAATGTACTGGTAAGTTTACCGATGAATTGGGAGCACTCAAACATGCCAAGGCTGGAGCTAAACATGTGATAATTTCAGCTCCAAGTAAGGGTGGAAATGTCGGTACTTATGTCCTGGGTGTCAATGAATTGAAAGAAGGAGTTGTTATATCTAACGCTTCTTGCACAACCAACTGCATTACACCGGTGGCTTCTGTCATTCACTCAAAATTTGGCATTGTCAAAGCCATGATGACCACTGTCCATGCATATACCGACGATCAATCTCTCCAAGATGCGTCTCACAAAGACCTCCGTCGGGCGAGGGC
>JAUXUE010000031.1 GCA_030681075.1 Candidatus Amesbacteria bacterium
TCCGAAGTTATCTCGAGGTCTTTAATGGTTAAAAGATTCTCAAACAAACAAGCCACTGTGACCGGGCCAATGCCTCCGGGCACAGGGGTAAAAAAAGATGCCCTTCGATTACACTCAGGGTCAAAATCCCCTTTGGGAAAACCAAGATCTATACAAATTGTACCTTCTTTGATTTCTTTTATCAATCCTGGACTTCCTGTGGCCGAAATTATAACGTCAGCCCTGAGCAAAGTCGAAGGGTCAAAATCTTCTTTATCCATCCCAATGGCATTTGGAAATACTTGCATGAGTTTTCTACCTACAAAGCCCTTAGATCCAACTACAACCCAAAAAGGATACTCCTTAAAGGAGTCTCCCAAGATTTTTTGTACTGCGCAAACGACAGCAGGTAAAAAAGGACTATCCTCTCTTAATCCATCTACGTCCTTCTCAAGTGGAATTTGAGAAATTAGTTTTTGTGAATCTGGATGTGGGAGCTGGACCATAATGCCATCTTCATCCCCATCAATTCTATTCATGACTATTTCCACTCCCAATCTTTTAGCAATTTCTGTTTTTATTTTTACATATCTGGCTCCAGAAATATTGTCATCACTCAAAAATATCGCCAGTTTGGATTTTTTTCTAGGCAACTTGGCGATCAAATCTTGCGCAAAAGCCTTTCCATCAAATATCATATTTCTTACACAAAGTTTTCACTTCTTTAGCAATCTCTAACAATTTCTTGTCTTTAATCATATTTAGTTTAAACATTTTTCTTTCTTCCTGAGTCATGTCCACGTTTTTGATTTTGGATGAAGTGTAGACAATCACTTCATCAATCCACTTAGCAATCTGGCGCATTTGAGGTTCCTTCATTCCGCGCGAAGTGATCGCTGGTGTACCCAGGCGCAAACCTGATGGATAATAGGGCGATTTCTTCTCATTGGGTACTGTCTGCCTGTTGGCAATAATCCCTGCATATTCCAGAGCCCAAGCAGCAGCCCAGCCGTCAATATTTTTGTTGGTCAAATCAATCCAAACCATATGATTAGAGGTTCCGTCTCCCACCAAATTATAATTTTTATTTTTTAAATACTTCGCGATCTCTTGGGCATTTTTGACAATTTGGGCAGAATATTTTTTGAATGCAATCCCGTCAGCCTCCGCTAAAGCTACGGCTAGACTAGCAATAGTTTCCATATGTGGACCACCTTGAACGCCGGGAAAGACAGCTGAGTCAATTTTCTTGGCTAATTCTGGATCTTTCTTGAGTCCGCGATCAGTTACCAGAATCATGGCTCCGCGCGGGCCCCGCAAAGTCTTGTGGGTGGTTGTCATTACAATATGGGCATATGGGACAGGTGATGGATGAGCGCCTCCTGCGACTAGTCCCCCAATGTGTGAAATATCAGCTACAAAATAGGCACCTACTTTGTTGGCAATATCTGCGTACTTTTGCCATTGAAAAATCCTGGTATAAGCCGTACCCCCTGCCCAAATAATTTTGGGTTTGTGTTTTATGGCCAGTTCTTCCAATTCCTTCCAGTTTATTTCACCATCGGCAGTCAAGCCATAGTGAACAGCCTTCATTACATGACTGGTAACGCTGACTTCTTGGCCCATAGACAGATGTCCGCCCATAGCCAATATTTGCGAAAGCTGGATATCTTTTTCCGAATCTCGTAAACCTTTTATTATTGCCAGATTGGCTGGAGCACCAGAAAGTGGCTGGACATTGACGTGGGGTACACCAAATAATTTCTTGGCTCTATCTTGGCAAAGTCTTTCCAGTTCGTCCACCACAATATTACCTTGGTAATATCTTTTTCCCGGGTACCCTTCAGCATATTTATTTTCAAATATACTACCCATCGCCTTTCGCACGTTGGTACTAGCATAATTCTCACTCGGAATCATCTGCAGTGTCTCATTCTGCCTCTTAGCTTCTTTTTTTACTAACTCAAATACTTTGTCCATAATTTGTCTATTCTCTGACTAACTTCTTCTATTGTACCAGTCCCATCCACAGTTTTTACGATCTTGGGATATTTGTTGGCCAAATAAGAATATCCATGTTTTACTTTTTTATAAAAAGAAAAACCTAATTTTTCAAACTTATCACCAGATTTGTCAAAAGTTCTATTCAAGGAATCTCTAATATTGATTTCTAAATATATTACCAAGTCTGGCCACATATTAAAAATCGCTTGTTCATTAATCTTTAATACAAGCGGTATTCCTAAATCTCGTCCAAAACCTTGAATTGCCATACTAGTAAAAAATGATCTATCAGACACGACTATTCCTCCCTTATCTAATATTGGTTTGACGATAGTTCTCAGAGTTTGTGCCCTTGAGGCAGCATATAAATACTGTTCACAAATGTAATTCATTTTCTCCTTATACTCGGTGCCCTGCACTACTTTTCTAATTGCATCCGCTATTTCTGTGCCACCAGGCTCTCTAGTCCAAATTATTTTTCGTTTGGGAAATCTCTTTTTTAGTTTTTCGACTAATAATTTACTCTGAGTGCTTTTTCCACATCCAGCTAGTCCTTCAAACACAATATAAAATCCTTTTTTCTTTGTCATATAAACGTATCTCCTCCTTTACCTCCTAGTTTATCTAATTTTTGTTTTACTTTCTCAAGCTGTTTTAGACGTTCCAATCTTGGTTCGTCAGAAAAATCGATAAATTGCCTCATGGGCATGGCCAAAATAGGGTCAATCTTTGCAATTTCATAGAACATCTCGCGGGCTATCCGCCTATAGGCAGGATGACCAGCCCGACTGGCGCGAAGAGGAATCATGTGATAGAGCTCGCGTAAATTTACCTTGAAGGTCCAATGCATTTTATGACCGTGGGTGACTACATATTGGGCAACTTCCGCTGAGACTTTTTTACAAATCTGTTTATATAATTTTCCGAGATCTTGCATATGTTTGTCATAGACTTGCCAAGCAGATTTATTGCCTAGCTTAATATTTTTTAGCTCTTCTGGAATTTCATAGCCTATTTCGGTTGTCAAAAGCTGGCGTTGTTGTGTGAGCATGCGGTGACGTTGTAAATCTTTCCAAGCACCAACTATGTCGCAAAATAAAAATTCATATTCAGCTACCTCAAAGGCTCTTCCCGGTTTGTGTCTTCTGTCAGTTCTGCCTACCAAATAGGCATCAATTAATTTTTTCTTTTCTTTAATATTTAATTTGTGTTTAACCCTACCCCGACTAAAGGGAAAAAGAATTTCGTTTACAACACGATTTAGATTGTGATCACTATGCCAAATCAATTTCACCCTGTCAGATTTGGTTTTGTCTTTTTTCAATATTCTTTTTGCAATCTTGGAAACAGCCATTTTAGACTGAACCATAAAAGATCTAAGCGCCGATCTAGATATCAGAGATGGAATTACCTTATCAATTTCAGTTTTTATTTCATTTGCAAGTTTCCTGGTCTCCCACAATGGATTGGCGTACATTTTATTGAGCATGCTTTCGGCAGCATGACCAGAAAGAGTAAGTCCTGTATTTGTCAGTGTACTCATGGGCAAAATACTGCGCACAATATCAAAGGCCTTGGCACGGATAGACGCTAAATATACTTTTTCATCAATCCCCTCCTTTATTGGAAAAGCCTTTTTCAAATATTCACGGGTTGCCAAAGTCAATTCGGTATACAAATCAAAAGTTTTGTCCATTAATTTTTTATAGACTTTATCCAGCTTTGCTTTTTTTAATTCTGGTGGCTCAAAATATAAATAGTGATTATTTAATTTTGCCGAGAAATCGACATATCGTGTAGATTTTTCGATATAAGCAGCCAGTCTTCCATCTTCGATATCTTTGGTTGCTAGTACCGATACCATCTCACAGGCCAAATAAACAACACCAAGCTGGGCCACACTGTCATCACCATATTCGGCCAGTACCCGATCAAAAAAACTTCTAGCTTTGGTCCTATCAGCCCCGTTAAATTCCCTGGCCAGTACCATTCTCAACGGTCTGGGGCTTCGGCTATATCTACTAAAGAGGGCTGCTGCTACTTCTGGCGGCATCTTGTCTGTAAATGCATATACCGGCTTATCGACATTAGTCATCAAGTCGGACATTGATTTTGCTGTATTTTTGTCTAGAGATTCAATTTCAGGAGTGTATGGAATACCTCTATCTTTTAGCCAGTTTACTTTTTTCCCCATACACTATTTAAATTTGAACCAACTGTATTTTTTTGATTTTGATAGTGGCTTTTAAGATTCTTGTGACCATAGGGAAACTGGGCAGGACTGGAAAGCTGCATAAAGCTCATCTGGCAAATCTTCATGCCTTTGTATAGAGCTATTGGCAAATTGGCCAGGTTTGAAATCTCCAAAGTCGCTTGACCTTCAAAACCCGGATCAAAGAATCCCGCTGTCGAATGAATAACTAATCCTATTCTCCCAAGTGAGGATTTACCATCGAGTCTACCTACCAAATCGTTGGGAAATTTTATTCTTTCGATAGTGGTAGCCAATATAAATTCACGCGGATGGATGATTATCGGTTCATCATCTTTGATAATAATTTTCTTCATTATTCGATCCACCTTTTTCTTGGTATCAATGACAGTCTGACTATGTGTGTCAAAGACCAAGAAATTATCACCAAGATGTAAGTCTACACTCGAAGGTTGGATACAACTGTCATCAAATGGAGAAATCTCTAGATCAAGCTTTAATCTTGCTCTTATGTCCCGATCACTCAAAACCATTATTAGATAATAACACAACATGGAAAGTCTGTTAGACTCTAGCAATGCCAAGGATAAAATCATTTGAAGCAGGGTTAAGTTATGTCATACATTGTCATTTGCTTCGCGTCATTCGTAGTCATTCGTTGTAATTTACAACTATATGCCCACTGTATGCCAATCGTATGACCATAATATGCCAATTGTTATTTAGAAGCAGAAATCGAGCGCCAATTGAAACAATAAAATTTAATACACATCAATGTGTCTGCCAATATTCAAAAACTGAACTAAGTTTAGTCCAACCCTTCGATATATGATCCTGATATCCCCCGTAATACTGAAAGCTAATTTCCCTCTCATTTTCTTTTTTAAAGAATGATCTTTCAAGCGTGTATCTTTAGGATTGCGTGTAAACCATCTAATTCTATCGTCTATCTCATCACCCAATTCAGGATTTTTGGTTTTTAGACGTTCTAAATTCTTTATATAATCTTGACCGTATATTATTTTTTGCATTTGATGTACGGTGAGATAAAACAAAATCAGTAAATGAACCCTTACCATTCCATTCTATACTATTTTCAATTGGTTCAGCCGCAGCCCGCAAAGTTTCCTCTTCAAATTGCTTAGTAAAACCGTTTACTGTGATATCTCTGTACATAATTTTACGCATGGCGTCACGAATTAGCTCACTTACCGAAGTGTATTTTTGCGCTCTAACCATCTTTTTGGCATCAGCGTGCATTGCATATGGCAAAGAAATATTTAAGGTTATCGAATTCATACAATCATTGTATGCTTTCCATACAAGGTTGTCAAGCCTTTCCAAAATCGAAGCCGAAATAGAAAGACAGTTAAGACAGAAGTAAACTATCCATTCAATCTCTGTAACACATCATTTGCAAACGAAACTCCAAATCTAGGCTTCTTGGTAAGTTTCAAGTACCTTTGGTCTTGCGAAGGCACACTACTCGGATAGGTATGAAGAAACAAATACATGTAGCCTGCTGGCAATATTTTTTGCAGCTCCCACTCATAATATTCACCTTTCCATACACCAATTTTCCCCAAAACTGAAGTGCCAACACCATCACCCGTTGGGACAAAGATTGGCCTTATCCCCATTAAGTTATCAAAAAGAGGAAAACATATAACAACTTGTGAGTTAAATAAATGAAGATAGGCATCGTCTGGTTCAATTAACGGATCTCTTGCAATATAAAGCCCTATCGCACATCTTGAAAAGATTCCTTTCTCTCCCCCATTTGGCCCATAAAGCCAACATTTCTTTTTTCCACCATCCGGGCTAACAGCTGAGGTGCTTGCGGGTGAGTATTCTTTTGAAATAACTTCTCCAAAATTAAAAATTGTTTGTCCAAGCTTTTCTTTAATCCCATTAAATTCAACAACAAGCATCTCTCCATTTCCGGATACAATTGCTCCTTTTTCAAGAACTCCTACCATTGATTGAGCCTCAAGAGTTGAATCAGGATTAAATAAACCAGTCTTAAATCTTAATGGGTCCTTTCCTATGTTGAAAATTACGGCCCTGTCTGAATTAATCCTATAACCATTCCAATATCTATCAGGTTTCACCAATTCTACACTCATGTTCATATCAGTATATGGACATGATTCATGATCGATCCCATCAACCGATAAGCTCCTAAAATGAGATTTACAGATATTTTTTGAAGAAAAAAGAGAAACCATCCGTGTGCCTTGATCAGAAAATATTTCTGGTGGTAAAGCAACCCCAGACGTACCAGTTAGACTCATTGACCTTTCAATCATATTTGCAACGATCTTTATTCCACCTTCATAATCACATAACCTATTGACTAATGGAGTTGGCCCAATTAAGCCACCTTGTCTCAAGAAATCCTCTTCTAATTCAGCTGGAGTAAAGTTTCTTTCACTCATAATTATTTTGGTTTACTTGCCCGGACCGACTCGGCCGCCGTAGCCACTTTGGCGAAGGGGGCAGCCGGAGGCGAAGGCCGATTCCAACTGGCAAAGTCGCATTTTGGATAATTACTGCAACCGTAGAATGTTCTACCCGAGCGGGTTTTGCGCAAAATAACGTCACCGCCGCATTTTTCGCATTTTTGTCCGGTTTTCTCCTGATAATTGGCCTTATACTCACAAGTTGGAAATGTCGAGCAAGCCAAAAACTTCCCAAACTTGCCGATTCTAATTACGACATCCCCTGTTTTACAAGTTGGACATTTCTCACCCGTCTCTTCAGCATCTAGTTTTACCCGCTCCGAGGTATCCTGAACCAAGCTCAGCTTGATTGAAAATGGTTTCCAAAAAGAAGCAATGACTGGTTGCCACTTCTTCTTACCGTTGGCTATTTCATCCAAGGAATCTTCCATGCCAGCTGTAAACTTATAATCCAAAATTTCGCCAAAATTGGTCACCAAAAAATCATTTACCCCAGTCCCAAGGGCTGTCGGAACATATCTCTTGTCCTGATTTTTCTCG
>JAUXUE010000033.1 GCA_030681075.1 Candidatus Amesbacteria bacterium
TGGCAAAACCGGCTTTTATTGCCACATTTCTCATTCTCTCCATTGCCAGTTTTTCATTGGCTTTTCCTACATACCGGACTGGTCGGCCCAAGACTACATTTTTGACGTTGTTACCAACGATTTTGTCGGCGCGAATTTTCATTTCACCCAAAATTATTGACAGCAAATCTTCCAGTGTATGGTGTTTGCCAAACAAATCGGTTCCAGAAAAATCCGAAGTCAAAAGGGATTTTAATCCCTGTATCAATCTCCCGCGGTTCCCGCTTTCAATCATAATAACTTGGGGGACAGTAATCATGCCTACAAAACCGTCACCTGGCTTGGGGATTTTTATATATTTACCGGTAAAACGCTCTATTAATTTTAGTGGTTCACCCCGATTAACATCATCTAGATAGGCATCAATAGCCATCTTGCCGACCAGCTTGCCTTTCTGGGGATGGACATAGATGACTGAGCGGATAATTTTGGATCCATCGGTTTCGATGGGCAAGACACGGACAGACCTCCCATCATAATAGGACACAAGAGAATTAGTACTGCCAAAATCTATTCCATAGGCTTTCATAGTCTTCAATACGCCTTCGGGCGTATTGCCACTTTAACACATCTGTCAAATCGACGTGCGATCAAACGGAGTATAATCCATTTTATGGACAAGATAAGTATCAAGGGTGCACGAGAACACAACCTGAAAAATATTACAGTTGAGATCCCTCGCAATAAATTGACCAGTATTATTGGTGTCTCGGGTTCGGGTAAATCGACACTAGCTTTTGACATACTTTTTGCTGAAGGTCAAAGACAATACTTAGAGTCCCTAGGTACATTTACAGCCAGAAACTTGCAACGTACCGAAAGACCAGATGTTGATGAAATAAAAGGCTTGTCTTCGACTGTGATGATCGAACAAAAGCAAATCGGAAAAAGTGCCAGGTCGACGGTCGGGACGGTAACGGAAATCTATACTTATTTGCGGCTATTATTTTCCCGCATCGGTTCAGTCAAAAATTTGTCGGCTAGTCATTTTTCCTTTAATAATATTTTAGGGGCGTGTAAATCTTGCAGGGGCTTGGGAATAGAAATTACTGTTGATCCAAATTCAGTTGTGGATTTTACCAAATCGCTTAATGAAGGGGCTGGCTATGAAACCACCTTTAGGCCTGGAGGCAGATATTTCAATATACTCAAAACCACAGATAGACTGGATTTTGACACGCCGATTAAAGATTATTCAAAGGCTGATTTAGACTTTCTGCTATACTCGCCACAAATTAAACTCAAAAATGATAGCCAGGGATTTGTCCAATCATATAGCTGGGAAGGAATGATAAACCACATTATTAGACAGTCTAAAGATCTCAGAGGTATTTCTAGAACTAAAGCCAAAAAAAGTAAAAAGACTTGGATTATTAATTCATGTAGTTTGTGTAAAGGTTCAAGATTAAATGAACTTGTCAGTTCTTCAACAATCAGAAATAAAAATATTGGTTATTATGCCAATCTGCCTCTTACCCAATTAATTAGTAAAATAAAAGAAATAGACTCTCGGGAGGCAGAAGCCATTGTTATCAGAATGACAGAGTTAATTCAGGGAGTAATTGATGTGGGCATAGGCTATTTGTCTCTCAATAGATCAATCGAGACTTTGTCTGGCGGTGAAGCTCAGAGAATTAAGTTGGCCCGCGAATTAGGTAGTGATCTTATTGAACTTATATATATTTTGGATGAACCCACTGCAGGACTGCATCCCAAAGATGTGTCCAATATGATAAAAACTCTAAAAAATTTGAGAGATTCTCAAAACACTGTCATTGTTGTTGAGCATGATCCCACTGTAATATTAGAGTCAGATCACATAATCGAAATAGGTCCAAAAGCGGGTAAATATGGTGGTGAACTTATTTTTTCGGGGACACCAAACGAAATTGTGAAAAGTACCATGTCTGTTACTGGAAAATATTTATCGAAAGAAAATATTTGTACATATACAAAATCAAGAAGAAAACCAACAGGCTTTCTTAGTATTGAGCACGCAACACTGCACAATCTTAAAGATATTTCTGTCAATATCCCCAAAGGAGTATTTGTTGCCGTGACTGGCGTGTCAGGATCTGGAAAGAGCTCTTTAATTAATGATATCTTTGTCAAAAAATACTCCGATCAAGTAATTTTTGTCGATCAATCTCAGGTTGGTGGAATGGTCAGGGGTTATATCGCTACCTATTGTGGAGCCTTTGACTATATTAGAGACGTTTTTGCTAAGGAAAACAGGGTAAACAAAAATCTCTTTAGTTCCAATAGCAAGGGGGGTTGTTCAGATTGTAAGGGCTTGGGTTTTGAGACTATTAATATGCATTTTATGGCCGATGTAAAAATGGTTTGTGAAACATGCAACGGCAAAAAATACATTCCAGAAGTCTTAGCATATAAATACAAAGGGAAAAATATTCACGAAGTGCTGGAGATGACTTCAGAAGAGGCGTCGAGCTTTTTTGATGATGACCAGATAACAAAACGCCTAGATATGCTGACAGAAGTGGGTCTTGGGTACCTGAATTTGGGCCAGACGCTAGATACTTTATCTGGTGGTGAATCCCAAAGGCTAAAATTAGCGAGCAATCTTCATAAAAAAGGGGAATTTTATGTGCTGGATGAGCCTACTTCTGGATTGCACCCATCGGACATTGAAAAACTGTTGAAATTATTAAAAAGGCTTGTGGATAGTGGTAATTCAGTTTTGGTCATAGAACATAATTTAGATGTAATCAGGAATGCTGATTGGATCATTGACTTGGGACCAGATGGTGGTGATGCTGGTGGTCAAATAGTGGCACTTGGGACACCGGAAGACGTGGCAAAAGTTGCCAGATCTTACACGGGCCAATATTTATGCTAAAATAATTTTATGGCAGTAATCAGTGTTAACAAACTTCAGAAATATTACAAGGTTCATCAGAAGGAGCCGGGGCTGGCAGGATCCATAAGATCGCTTTTTCACCGTAAATATTATGATGTCAAAGCTGTGGATGGAGTAAGTTTTGAAATAAACGAGGGGGAGTTGGTCGGATTTATCGGACCCAATGGTGCAGGCAAGACTACAACTTTAAAGGTTTTGTCTGGTTTGCTCTATCCCACAGCTGGCGATGTCTCGGTCCTGGGCTATACTCCCTGGGACAGAAAGCCCGCCTTCCAAAAGCAGTTTTCTTTGGTCATGGGTCAGAAAAATCAGCTCTGGTGGGATTTGCCAGCTATTGAGTCTTTTATCTTAAACAAAGAAATTTACGAAGTCCCCGATGCCCAATACAAACAGACTTTGGATGAACTAGTCACACTTCTGGATGTTTCAGATGTTCTCAAGGTCCAAGTACGCAAATTGTCCTTGGGGCAGAGAATGAAGATGGAGCTGATCGCAGCTCTCATTCACTCTCCCAAGATTTTATTTTTGGATGAGCCAACCATTGGTTTGGATGTCGTCATGCAAAAGAAAATGCGGGACTTTATCAAGCAATATAACAAAAAGTTTAATGCCACGATAATTCTCACTTCTCACTATATGGACGATGTCAAAGAAT
>JAUXUE010000040.1 GCA_030681075.1 Candidatus Amesbacteria bacterium
ACTTTCACCCCTCTTTTTACTAAATTATGCCAATTTTCCCAGGGGGAATGGGTATCTCTTAAGGGGGCAAGCCTAGTCAAAGTCAGATCGTCGTGTTCGATTCTCCAAAGGAACTCGCTCATTTTATGATTTTTGAATTAACTAAAATCCTCAATTTCTGTTGAAGATATTTTATCCGCCATTTATCATTTGATGGATTACAAAAAACTGAACCCATAGTTATTCCCCATTGACATTCTACTACTGGAAAAGCCTTCAGCTCTTTCATCGTCTTTCCGAGTTCAGACCAGAACTCATTGGGAATTCCATTTGGAAGTGAATCACTTGCATCAGTGCCTATGGGGATGTGGACTAAGCAGGGTTTAAATTCTATTAGCTCATCCAGTATTGTATGCCAATTATTATTCCAATCGAAGTTTGGTCTAGCTTTACCTCCGTGTACAAGATCATAAATTCGATTAATCCCTTTTTTTTGGGATAATTCAAGGGCATGCACTACTGACTCGGGGCTTATATCATTTTCTACAACTAGCGTAGCCTGACCGTTTACAACCTGCCCGTCTGACTGCAATGACAACTCATGATTGTGGACATTGACATAAATAGGTCTATTAAAACTACTTGCTAGACGGAGTAGGTTTTGAGTCCCTACTATCTGTCTATCTAAAAAAGCCACTTTAATATGGTCAAATGGGGCTCTAGTATTTGATGGTGTTAGGCCAATTTTTCCATGAAAACCTCCAATAAGTCCACTTGTCCCATTTAGATTATTGATAGAGTGATTAAAGGCGACAGCTTCTAATCCAAAGTTAATCTCGTCGCTACAGACAATTTTAAGAAATTCTATTGCAGTTAATGGATTACCAAAGAAACCCACTATGTCTGTTGAGAACAATACGCTGTACTTCTCGTGTAAATATTCAGTTAAATCGCTCATCTGTGGGGTATTTTAACATTTATCCAGTAGATGTTACCATATAGCGCTCAGAAGACAAAGTGAACTTGGTCCCAGACTTCTTGGCTTGTGTCCAGTACATACCTTTCTTTTGTTTTGCCCGGGCATTGTTGGCTGCCAGCCAATTTTTGGATTCGGCCACCTTGGTTCTCAAGCTGGATATAAGTGATCTCAAAGTTTCAAAAAAGTTTCGGTGATATACACCGGGATTTACTACAGATTGCATAGTTGCTATCTGAACTTCTTTGCCCAAATCACCCAATGATTTAGCCATCTTGTGGATATCCTCTTGGATAGCTGTAATTTGCTGTTTGACTTGAGTTTCTGCCTGAATAAAGAAAGTTCGCTCTTGTGTTAGTCTGTGCTCATATTTCTTTCCTGCCTTGGTTTCACCTTCATTTTTGGCTTTCTCAAGATCAGCAAGTGAATACTGTTGGCCCGCTTTGAGATCGACGCTTGATTTTATACCCAGTTGTTCTGGCAGATCGTCGAGAAAGGCTTTCTTCACTTGAATTTTGGCTTCTTCACCAACGTTCTTTGATAGTCCGCGTAAAGCCTCCGCAAAGCTGTCTGCGGGCATGTGGACTCTTTTTTGAGTATTATTGCTTGCCATAGTCTGACTATAGGCCTATTATACCAGATTGTTCAAATACTCAAGGGTCTTAATTTTCTCCAAAACAAACTTCATTTTCAAGTCCCTCTTTGCTTCTTCCAAAGCGGTCGCTCTCAGGCCCTCGGCATTAGTTTTTTTGGATTGTAAATATTGCTCGGTGGTTAGACCCAATTTGGTAATGTTTTCGGAAAGAAGTGACAATCTATGATTAGCCTCTTCTTGGGCAAGAATCTCTGGAATCAGAGCCGTGGTGTTTTTGTCCAAGTATTCTAAGCCCTTGGCTTTATATTCAGACGGAAGTACTATCTCAGGAGCTTCACAAACTACGGCCACAAATTCCCAATCTTCATTTTCTTTGGCTTTCTTTAAGCTTATTTGGGGGTAAAGGATGGGTGTGATTTTGTGAGTTTTTATAGCTTTCTCATAAAGCTTAGGGAGCAAATCTTGGGCGGCATGAGAATACAAATCATTTTTATTCAATTTTTCTTCTACAGTAGCTCTTGGAGCCTTACCTTTTCTAAATCCCGGTAACTCAGCATTGGCAACAGCCTCTAACACTAGCTTTTCGTATTGCTCTGAAATTTCCTTCCAGGTGAGTATCAGATCAAGCTCTATATTTCCATTTGGAAGGCGTTTCATTACTTTGTCAGAGTTGTTGTATCTAAAAACAGATCGCCTATTGCCAATTTGTTAACAACATCCATGCCGGAAATTACTTTGCCAAAATAGGTATATTCGTTGTTCAAAAATTGTGAATCTTTCTTGGTAATAAAGAATTGGGAATCATTGCTATATTCCTTGGGAAATTCTTTGCGGGCTACCCCTACACTACCTACCACAAATGGTTCTGCAGATGTTTCTGTCGCCAAATCCGACTTTCCACCTGTCCCATTTCCAAGAGGGTCACATCCCTGGACGACCCAATCTTCGACTCTGTGCCAAGTCAGATTGTTACAATACCCCGCATTGAATTTAGACAAGAAATTAGCGACAGTCTTGGGAGCAAGATCGGGTCTAAGCTCAATTACAAATTCACCTTTGGAAGTATTGATTTTAACCTGAGGTCTGAAATTAGTATTCATTGTATTGTTTGTGGGTGTTCCAGAGGGACTGGCTGTCTCAACTTTTCCTGTAGGCAGACTCTTGTTGGTAAATTTTTTACTGATCAAGACCCCTGCAATAATTACCAAAATTACGACAATTACTCCTGCGACCAAATACCTATTATTTTCATCCATGCGCCGATAATACACGAAATTCAGTCAATTGGCAAGCTAATTTGTCTATCTATGACCGGCATCTGCATTCCAGACTCTATTTGCCAGAAATTTTCTATTTGATTTTTTACCTCGACCAATTGGTTTTGCGATACAGGCAATGGTGATGATTTGACAGAATATTTACCTTCACCTTCAGGATTGAGGGTGGTTGCTGCCCGAAAGGCAGGTAATCTCGCGACAATTAATCCAACTATTAATATAAAGACAATAGCCGGAATAGACAGCCAGACAGGACTAAGGCCGTGTGGTAGCTTCATAGAGTATTTGAGACGCACTAGATAGCGCATCACGGCTTTCTTTCAAATAACCCAGGAGATTTTCATAGGACCAATAATTGGTATCAAAGACTACCAGATTGCGTTTGGTTTCGGCAAGTCTAAGTTTTTCCGTATAGAGCTTGGCATTACCGGTGGTCATTTTGTCGGTAGTACCAATGTTTGTCAGATTGTCCTGCAGTACTTTCAAATTATTTTTGAGAATCACAAGCTTGGCTTGGTTTGCGAGCTTAGTGATTCGCTCCAGCTTTGATTCCCAGTCTAAGGCTGCTTTGTTTACTTCAGCCACAGTATCAGAATTCTTGATATTTTGTTCCCACAAGGTGAGTTCCTCATCCATACTTTTTTCGCCTAAGCTATGTAAATACTCTAATATCAATCTGTTTCTTGATAACAATAAAGTTAGAGTTTTATTGACTGCTTCCTGACGGGTGCTACTCGTGCGATATTGGCTATATTGATTCTTGGCAGTCAAATACTGCTTTGAAGCCTGTTGGTAATCAGGAAAAGCTGATAGGACAAAAAGCAAAATAGGAAGCATATTTATATGTTAGCACTTATTTCAGTCCAATGAAGTTTCAAAAAATATTGTTCCTTTTTGAATAATAATTTTTCCACAGCCTCACCAAACGCAAACCAGCAATGTTCTTCATAGGATTCTTTATGTGTCAGGAATCATGATTTCTTCAAATATCCTCAAAAATCAATGGTTCACGAAGATGGTGGATTAAGTTTTCCTTATTGGCCTCCCAATCACATAATTACTAAAAATGTCAAAGTTACCCCAAAAGCAGGAAGTAGTGTTGGCAACTTGCCTCGAAATTGAGACTGATAACATCAACATCTAAGTACAAATTCTAAATATAGC
>JAUXUE010000043.1 GCA_030681075.1 Candidatus Amesbacteria bacterium
GTTCTGGTGTCGAACCAATGCCCCCATTGTATATGTCAATATCAATTTGTTGAATTCCGCAAGTTGATGTAAATCCAAAAGTTGAACCGTTCTTGGTTTGATCAAAAGATTCTTTGTTTTGGCTACAACCAGGAACTGTGCCTCCAGTTGGAATGTCAAAAGCAGCCACTAATTGATCAATTGTTTGTCCCTTTCCACAACTGAATCTATTAATTTCATATTTAAATCCTTTACTTTTTAAATATTCAAGTAATTTGTTTATGTCTGTGAATGAATTTCCATTCCAGTTTACAGTTGTTCCCGCAATAGGCATATCACCAGTATAAATAGAATCACAAGTCTTAGAATAAGCACCAGCGGAAGTTCGACAACCCCAAGTTTCCAATTTTCCGTAAAAAGCTAGATTTGCTGAGTTACAAGTAAATGATCCGGGGTTTGTTGGTTTAACTGATTCGACTGCATTCTCTAAACAATAATATGAACTTAAGTTATCATATCCTCGACATTGAGTTGTACAAGTCCCAGTTGTTTTCCATAAAGATTTAGGAACACCTGAAAATATTTTGTTTGTAGTCCCAGAAACCGGCTGATTATAGACAATTTTTCCATTGACAATTTTTCCTACTGGAGTGACAGTGATCGCTGGAGTATTTGGCATACCTTTTATTTTTTCCTCCCAACACTTTACTGTTCCATCTGGACATGTAATATTTGCTTGTGCAGTATAAATGTTAGTTACTTCAAGGGTTCCAGTCTTTGGATCAAATTCAATTTGGCCGACTTCCTGAGTGTTTGGAGTAGACGGATCGTAGTCTTTGGCTACATCAGTATATTCAGTTCGTATGGGTTTATAATTTTGATTTAAATATTTTGATTCATTCCTCGCTTCCCACCATCCTTTGTCCCATTGAACTCGAGTTGTGCAGATTTGATCATAGTTACAGGCATTGTCGAAACTTTGCCCTGATACAGTATTTGTAAGAGCAAGTCCGTCGATTCCAGTACTATTACTAGTTGTAACACCTGTAGTTGCAGATCCTGAATTATTGGTATTGTTAGAAACAGGTACAACTTTGATTTCGTTTATCTGACCCCCGGTTAAGATCTGATTTAAAGAATCAATCCCCGCTTGAGATTTGACATTATCGTTAATCGTTCTTTGGACTTCAAAGACTTTGCCTCTGTCAACAGAAGCTTGAAGTATGGCTTCAATTCTATTTGATTCACTATTGGGCTTATCTTCATGTTGAATTGTTTGAGGAGCTTCAGCTGCTTGGTTTCCAGCTGCCCAATTTTTATCTATTTCAGTCTGAGATAACTTATTTCCATTGGCATCAGTACTGCATGTTTCCCAAGTACAAATATTTGGCCCTGCTTTTGAGTTAATTCTTTGATTTTGTTTTACTAAAATCAAACTTGTCACCAATCCAGATACTAGAATTACTGCTGAGAAAAGACCAAGCATAATTTTCATTTGCTTGGACATTGGGGACTTACTTGGACCTGGACCAGGAGCTGGTAACAAAATTGGATTGTCCGGTGCGACTACTGGCTCGGGAACAGAAGCAGACCCGGGAATTACTACCGGAGCTGTGCCTTCGGTCGAATAATCTTGATAATTATCATTCATAATTTTTAAATCCAAAAACACCCGATGTAATAAGAATAGCACCGAGGGAGAGAAGTAACAGACTGAATTCAAAGTTGCCGGATTTTGGTTGATCATTTGTGACAGGCAAGGCTACACGGGCTATGGGGGTCGGAGTGGGTTTTAATTTAGCTGACGGTGTTGCACTAAATACCGGAAGAGTGGTAGTACCAGCGGCTTCAACTGTAAACGTCCGAGTAACTTTTTGGATAACACCGTCGACCAATGTCGAAACCGTAATAGTGTGTTCACCGGGCTCAAGACCATCTGGAATCTTGAAGTTATACTGACCTTTTTTGTTGGTTTTGACGGTCGCCTTGATCTGGTTTTCAGAGTTAATTTCAATATTTATTTCAGATCCAGCAGGAGCTTCGCCTGATACATTGGGCTTGATAGTATTTAATTTTATTTTTGATGGGGTTGCTGAGACTGATGCGTCTAATGAGTCGTCTGAAAACTTTGAGATAGGAGTACTTTCTGGTATCGGAGTAGGAGCTAGAGTTTGCCCTAAAGTTATTTGTGCCAAAGGTCTGGCGTTTGATAAGACAACAGATTGTGACGAGGTTCCCAGAGGTCCCGCCTGAACGGAAATATCAGCAGTGGCAGATTGTTTGTCATATGAAGCAAAGCTTGTCAGATCCGAAGTTCTGGAAATTGATAGTGGTACTACCCAGGATCCTGATGTCTTGACGAGTGCTACTTGTGGGACAACGCCCGGAAGCCTGACGTAGACCAATGACCCTTCAGCCGGGTCTCCACCCGAGGTCATAATCTGACCATAGACGACGTCAGCCGGTGGTGGATTTCTTAGTGTCATACCTGTCGTGACGACAGATTCACTACCCAAAGATTTTCCTGAGCCAATTTTTATTTTGTAATTAGTGGATGCCTTGAGGCCTCGGATCGAAACAAGGTGGGTAAAATAGCTACCAATACTTCCTCGATCCTGATCACGGTCATCAGAAACAACCAGATCACCATATTTGACAAATCCCGAGGTAGCTTTGGCTGTAACCCAAGAGACTGAAAATGCGGTATCTGAAATATTGGTGATTTGAATATTAGTGGGTGTTTCATCTATCGATGCAGATGTATTAAAAGAAGTAGTATTACGCATCAGCCACAACCCGGTCACGAGTCCTCCGAGGGTAATCATAATTCCAAATAATGTAGGTATGGTTATTTCAGGTCGTTTCATGGCAGACGTAACTGTAGGGCAGATAAGACGTTGGTACTAAGTACTGGATTCAAAATTCTCAGATGTTTAGCTAAAACCTCGGGAATAACAGGCTTTGTATAAGCATGATATACTTCAAAGCCCACCCATGTCGAGAGGGTAATAAGGGTGAATACCAATAAGGTTACTATATCCCGATCAAAAGTCCTGTGTGGTTTCATACTATATTTATAGCTTACGGCGAGTAATTTTCCAAGATGAAATAAGTTTTGCCTTTGATACTAGCCGCGAGCTGACCTGAATTACTTCGAGTTATCTGGACAGAGCTGATAGACATTAGTCTTCTGCTGTTTTCAATTTTATATAACATATCGTGGACTTGGGTATAACTACCCTTGATATTTATACTAAATTCAAAGTCTGTGAGTCCTTGGTTTGGTGGTGATTGGCTTGATAAGTTTATATTTCCAAGGACGATACTATCGACCATTACCCCCGTCTGTGAGGCACTCTTGACCAGATAATCACTTAGACTTCCAAATTTTGATTGGAGGGGGAGGGCACTATCGATCAAATATAATTGAGGTTGAATTTTTTGATAAGATTGAACCATCGATTGGAGATTGGCAATTTTGGTATTAAGCTGGGATTCTATATCACGTTTGGATTGAATATCACCAGTCAACCCAGCTATGGTGACAAGTGTCGGACGCAAGGCAAATACCAACAAGACTATTAATAACAGAAGTGACAAAGTAACAAAGAGAGTGGCCCTCCACATGGGACGTTTCTGAATAATCTGTAAATATTTACGATAATGAGTGAGCGAATTTCTGTAATCTATAGCCATATTTTGATAATAAATTTTAAATTATTGTTGGGTTCTGTACTGACACTGGTTAAGGATACCGATTTGTAAATTTTGTCTTTATTTAATTGTTCCATAATCAGTCCCAAGTCTGATTCAGAGGTGACTATGCCGGTAAGGGTCAATAAATTGTCTGCATAAGCAAAGTTTGTCATAAAGGAATTGATCTTTTCTAGAATTAAAGCCGTGCTTGATTGATTTTTTATTTTTTGTTCCGCTTCGATAAGGCGAGTTTGGGTCAAGCGTAATGTTTTTTCGGTATTACTAGATGCTTCAAGGAGGGCTTGTTTGCCGGCTATGGAATCGCCCAGATCGGACAAATCATGATCCAACTTGAATCTGGAAATGAAAGCTATGATTACTGCTAGCTCGACCAATATAATGATGTAGCGTCCGGTTGTAAGAGACCATTTGAGAAATCGGCCCCAAAATGACAACTCAAATTCAGTTTTTGGCAGGAGGTTGAGCATTAATAATAATTATAGCAGTTTTGAAAGCCTGGATTTGAGACGTGATGCTTTGTTGGGATGAATTGTATTTTTCTTGGCAGCGCGATCCAGAAGAGAAAATGCCTTTTTGAGATTGCCTGGCGTCGGCTTCTTGCGTGTGAGAGTAATAGCACGTTTAAAAACGTCTCTTGTCTTTAGATTTATGGTTCGCTTGCGCTTATCTGCGCGTTGTTTTCGGATAGCCCCTACAGTAATTGGCATAATGAAGCTATAATAGCACAATGAGGGAATTTTTGCTCAGGAAACAGTCTAGTATTTTGTCTGCTGCGGTCATCATCATGATCACATATGGACTGTCACATATCTTGGGCTTGGTAAAGTCTCGTCTTCTAATTTCGTATTTTTATGGTGGGAGTGCAGCTCTTCTCGATGTCTATTATGCCTCAATGATTATTCCAGAAACCGTCTTTCAATTGTTGGTCATGGGGGCGTTATCGGCAGCCTTTATTCCGGTATTTAGCAACTTTTTAGCATCTGACAAAAACTCCGCCTGGAAAATGGCAGCGACAACATTAAACTTGGTACTGGGAATATTTATCTTATTTTGCTTGGTAATATTTATATTTGCCAAACCCTTGTCGATTCTGGTTGCACCTGGATTTAGTCCAGGTCAGATAGCTATTATGGCAAATTTACTAAGAGTAATGCTGGTGGCTCAACTATTTTTCTGTGTCTCCGGATTTTTGACCGGTATGATCCAATCCCACCAGCGTTTCTTGATTCCAGCTATTGCTCCCTTGGCATATAACATAGGAATAATATTGGGTATAATATTTCTCTCCTCGAGCCTTGGAATATACGCGCCAGCAGTAGGGATGGTATTGGGAGCGGGATTTCATATGTTAGTCCAACTGCCAGCGGCCATATCACTAGGCTTTAAACCCACATTTAATTTTGATATAAGGCTTCCTGGAGTCCGTGAAGTCCTAAAATTAATGCCTCCGCGGGCTTTGGCTATGGGGATTGATCAAGTGGAACAATTTGTAGCAGTCATGCTGTCGTCTCTTTTGGCGGCTGGTTCCCTCTCGCTTTTTAATGTGGCCAGACTTTTGTACGCTGTGCCCACTCTATTGTTTGGTGCCACCATTGGTCAAGCAGCTTTGCCAACTCTTTCGTTATTGGTCGCGGCCAAGGATTGGGATAATTTTAGAAAAACTCTATTAGACGCTTGTCTTCAGGTAATTTTTTTGGCCCTACCAGTCTGTGTATTGTTTATAGTCTTGCGCATTCCCATTGTCAGATTGGTGTTTGGTGCCAAGACATTTCCTTGGGAAGCTACTTTGCTTACTGGTAAAACCTTGGCGATTCTGATGGTCTCAGCTGGATTTTATGCCATTATGCAGCTTATTATCAGAGCTTTTTATGCCCTTCATGATACCAAGACTCCACTGCTTGTGGGTCTGGGAGCTGCAGTATTTAATACTATATTTGGGATATTAGCAGTAAAAGTTTGGAATTGGGGTATTGCTGGAATCGCACTATCTTTATCCCTTACAGCAATTATGGAGACAATTATATTAGTCATAATTTTGATAAAAAAAGTGTTTCCCCAGAAAGTTTACCTTGCTGAATCCTCTCTGATTTTAGGAAAAATAGTGGGAATAAGTGTCGTCATGGGGTTGGGATTGTGGATACCCATGCGCCTGCTTGACCAATTTATATTTGATACAACTCGAACCATAGATTTGTTGATTCTTACTTTGATTACATCAATTATAGGTATGGCCTTGTATATCAGTCTATCTTGGATTACCCGTATCCCACAGTTAACTTATGTCAAAGAAATAGCATTTAAGCTGGGCGATTGGCGAAAATATCTCAAAGCTCCTGCCCAGTCCGAGCCGATTATAATGCCAACCGCAGAACAGAATTAACTCCCTCTCCCTGCGGGGTATCTCCCTCTTAATTTAAGAGGGAGAACGAAAGAGGGAGTTATAAATTATGAATATACGAAATTTTGCAATAGTAGCTCACATTGATCATGGAAAATCGACTTTGGCCGATAGGCTGATGGAGTATACCGGTACCGTTTCCAAGCGTGAGCTTAAGGAACAAATGCTGGATAGTAATCCAATCGAGCGCGAAAGGGGAATTACAATAAAACTTGCACCTGTGCGCATGATATACAACGACTTCATCTTAAATTTAATAGATACCCCAGGGCACGTGGATTTTAGTTATGAAGTATCAAGAAGTTTAGCTGCGTGTGAAGGAGTAATATTACTTGTCGATGCTACCCAAGGAGTCCAGGCTCAAACTCTGGCTCACTACAATCAAGCAAAAAAATTGGGCTTAGTCATTATCCCAGTTGTCAACAAAATTGATGTTGGAACCGCTGAAATTACAAAAACAATTTCACAAATGCAGCAGATTTTTGGCTACCCCCCGGAGGAAATACTCAAAGTATCTGCCAAGACAGGCGCCGGAGTTTTAGAACTCCTCACTACTGTTATTCACAAAATTCCTAATCCCACTACTCACAACTCACAATATACCCGCGCATTAGTATTTAATTCAAACTATGATACTCATCTCGGAGTAGTGGCTTGGGTAAGAATGATTGATGGTGAAATTAAAATTGGAGACAAGCTCTTGTTGCTTGGTACCAAGACCTGGACCAAAGTCATCGAAATTGGAATTTTTGCTCCAGAGCGTAAGATAATCGATAAGTTATCAGCAGGAGAAGTAGGTTATATAGTGACATCGCTCAAAGACATCTCACTGCTTACTGTCGGTGATACGATCGCAAGCGATACAGATGCGAGCATGCTCCCTGGCTACAGTCCTATCAAGCCAGTAGTCTTTATGAGTTTTTATCCGACTGACGGGGCAGAAATTAATCTCATGCGGGATGCTCTAGGTAAACTCAAAATGACCGATTCGGCTCTGACTTATATAGCGGAGCATTCACCGGCTCTGGGCAATGGATTCCGGGTCGGAGCTTTGGGGTTATTGCATACTGATATCATCCAAGAACGATTGGAGCGCGAATTTGGCTTGACCCTTATTGCCTGTGCTCCGTCTGTCGCTTATGAACTATTAACTATCAATAATAAACTAATCACTATTTCTAAGGCGGGTGATTTACCAGATCCTTCACAAATCAAAGAAATCCGCGAACCAATGATACGACTCTCAGTCTTTACCCCTTCTGATTATGTCGGTCCGGTAATTCAATTGTGTCAGTCGAGTAGAGCAGAACTTCTGGACATGACTTATGCCGGGACGCAAGTCAGTCTTATATATCAAATGCCGTTTGCTGAGCTTATCCGTGAATTTTATGACAGACTAAAAAGTGTCTCATCTGGCTATGCCACGATTGATTATGAAGTTTTGGGATTCAAGTCATCAGATCTAGTCAGACTCGATGTCCTGGTAAATACCGAAAGAGTGGATGCATTCTCCCAGATAGTACCCCGGGAAAACGCTACTATAATAGGTAAAAACTTGGTAGACAAATTACACACAGCCATTCCCCGTCAGCAATATGAAGTGGCAATTCAAGCTGCTGTTGGTGCCAAGATTGTCGCTCGGGCTGATATCAAGGCTTATCGCAAAGATGTCATAGCCAAATTATCTGGCGGAGACCAAACCCGAAAAGATAAACTTTTGAAAATTCAAAAAAAAGGCAAGGCTCGAATGAAATCTGTAGGAAGAGTAGAGATACCTCAGGAGGCGTTTTTGATGGTGCTCAAGGTTTAGACTTCTACTACAACAGGCAAAATCATGGGGCGTCTGGCGGTTTTGTGAAAAAAGAATTTTTCTAGGATATCGACGGCGATATTTTTGACTACCCTATCAGAATCAATCTTGTCTTTCCGGCTAGCGACTGCTTTTACTACTTCTTGCCCCCCCTCATTTAACAAGTTACCTGACTCTTTTGTAAAGACAAAGCCTCGGCTAATAAGCTCAATATTGGTAATTTTGTTGAAATCATTTTGGTCTATCTCAATTACTGCCACGACCATACCTTCTTTGGCTAGCATTTGCCGGTCGCGTAGGACCACATTACCGACGTCTCCTACACCAAGTCCATCTACCATAATTTTCCGAATAGGTAAGGCAGGACCTAATTTGACAATATCGGGATAAACCTCAATTGTCTGGCTGTGCTTTGGAAGCAATATTTTGTCGGCAGTATAGCCCATAGATTTGGCCAGCTTGGCATAGCTAACCATGTGTTGATATGTGCCTCCCATGGGTAATAAATATTTCGGCTTAACCAAATTCATCATCAATAATAGTTCTTGTTGGTGAGGATGCCCCGAAACATGCAGATCATTTGATACACCGGGGTGAACCACATCGGCTCCAAGCTCTGATAATTGATTTATCAAATTTTCTACGTCGGATTCAGTGCCAGGTATAGCGGTGGCTGAAAATAAAACCTTGTCACCTGCTTTGATTTC
>JAUXUE010000046.1 GCA_030681075.1 Candidatus Amesbacteria bacterium
ACACCAACTAAGCCCAAATTACCACTATTTATTCTAAAACCCCTAATAATAATATTATCTTTAATATTTTTAATTGCATTTTTTGTATGGTCATCCAATTACACACTTCTTTGTAGTCTTGATAATTTGACATTGGGAAATTGGACCCAAGCCAAGAAGTGTGCGACTATCGCAAATTATTTTCCAAAGAACAAAGAGCTGTCCAAATTGATAATAGATCTTTCGGAAGTGGGGGAGTCGGGGATGAAAATATGGTCTGGAAAAAGTGAGGACATGGGAAATTTTGTCGGGCTATTGTCTTATGCCCAAGAGCGGATTGCTGAGACAATTATTAATGTCGAAGATGAAAACATTCGGCAAATATTAAGCAAGTGGCGGACAATAGTAAAAAGGTTGAAACTGGTAGTCAATGACATGCCAACTGTGATGGGACTGGGTAAGAGTACTGACTATTTGATATTACTTCAAGATGTGCAGGAGATCAGACCCACTGGTGGATTTATTGACGGTTTGGGCTTGCTGACAATCTCCGGAGGAAAAATTGACAGTGTCCAATTGTTGACAAGCTATACGGCCGATGGTCTTCTCAAGGGAACGGTCAATACACCAGAAGACCTAAAGCTGGCTCTTGGCGAAAGCTCTTGGTATTTGCGTGATAGCAATTGGAATCCCGATTTTCCCCAAAGCGCTGCTCAGGCAGCTTGGTTTGTCCAGAAACAATTGGGTAAACAGGTACAGGTAATAGTTGGTCTAAACACCAGAACCATGGCCAAGATATTGGCAGTCACTGGTCCGGTAACCATCGACAATTTTCCTCAAAAAGTCGACGCCAAAAATTTACTTGATTTGGGCTTGACCAATGCGAGTGCGGATCTGACAAAACGCAGTATTTATCTCGGGGTCTTCCAGGCAATATTGGCAAAAATTCAGACTTTAACAGAGACTCAATTGGGTAATCTGGGATCAGTACTATTGGAAGAATTGGACAATCGACAACTCCTAATTACCGGTGTCGGAAATACCAGCCTTCCCAATATCCGGCAAGCTGGATGGGATGGAATGCTCGCACCGGCAGTCTGCCCAGGAGTCAGTGCTTGTGTAGCTGATACACTCCACGTAGTTAGCAGCAACACAGGAATTAGTAAAGCCAATGCAAAAATTGATCAGAAAATGACAGTTGACGTCGGTCTAAATGCTGATACTGCTCAAGTCAGTCTAAGTGTCCAAATGACAAACAAGGCTGTAGTCAATGCATGGCCTTTGGGAAATTATAAAAATTATCTGAGATTTTATTTACCAGCAAGTGCCAAAGTCTCTCAGGTCGTAGTCGATAATAAGCCGTTACCTGAAACTGAATACACTATTACTAGCACATCAAATTTCTTGATTGTTGGGGTTCTTGTCAATGTGGCAGCTAACAGCGTTTTGGACGTAGGCCTAAACTTTACCAGAGGCCTGCCTTCTCTTCGTCGATTTGTATATTTATTGGATATTCCTAATCAACCGGGCATTTTGGAAAATCCACTTTCTGTGGCTATCCGTTATCCGACCAATTGGCTTTCTCAGGCTCATCAAGCCACTCAAGTTGTCGCCTCGGGTCTTTTTAGGTATAATGCATCTATAAACAAACCATTTAGGGTGAGTTTTGATTTTTTGAAAAATGAGTAAACATACATTTAAAGCGGAAGTTAGAACAATTACCGGACGAAAAGTGAAAGCTTTGCGTATGAAGGGTTTGATTCCTGCTGTGGTGTATGGAAAAGAAGCTAAAACTGCGAACTTACAAATTTCTGCAAAAGAATTTAATAAATTGCATTCGCAAGCGGGAGAGTCAACTTTGGTATATTTGCAAGTTGAGGGGGAAAAGGAAGACAGGCCAGTTTTGATTCGTCAGGTGGTCAACGATGCAGTCAATGAAAGTGTCTTACATGTAGACTTTCACCAAGTAAACCTCAAGGAAAAAGTCAAAGCCGCAGTACCTCTGAAGTTAATTGGTGAATCTCCGGCCGAAAAAGACAAGCTTGGTATCTTGGTTCAGCAATTGACCGAAGTGGAAGTCGAGGCGTTGCCTACTGAAATGCCGGAAATCTTTGAGATAGATGTCACTGTCCTGACTGAATTGGGACAATCTATCATGGTCTCTGATATCAAAGTTTCTGCAAAAGTAGAGGTCCTAACTGATAAAACCCAAGTCATAGCCAAGATTGAACAATTGGCCAAAGAAGAAGTCAAGGAAGAAGTGGCGCAAGTTGTGGGGGAACCGGCCACCCCGGATCAAGCTCCAGCACCCGTCGAAGATTCTCCTGCGCCTGAGAAGTAAGCCCCAATTGCTGATAGCCAAGTGCAAGCTGCACATATGCATCCCGGTAAGTAGGGGAGACTTTTTTTAATTCTTCCCATTTCTCCGAATCTTTTCTAAAAGTATCAATCTTTTTTTGTTCAGATACTAAATATTTATTTTTAAGAAAGTAATTTCCAACCGTTAACAAAATTAAAAAACAAACAATTCCGATTGCGATCTGATACTTTCTCATTTTGGCCAGGAAGCGCTAATCAATAAATCTTTGTGTCCGAGCTCTTGCCAAATAGATTCTGTGACAAAAGGCATGAAGGGGTGTAACAGTCTAAGAGAGCAGTCTAAGACGGCAGATAGAGTAGGGTAGGCATCAGCTTTTCGATCTTTAGTCTTCTCAATATAAATATCAGCAAATTCATGCCGGACAAAGGCATAGAGTTTTTTTGTAGCCAAGCCAAATTGATATTTATCAAGATGTGACGTAACTTCTTTTGTAACTTTCTTAATTTTCTTTAAGATTTCTTTGTCGTCTTTATTTATTTTAGGGTTACTTTTTTCGATACCTTGCACATATCGCGCAACATTCCAAAGTTTATTGGAAAAATTTCGCATCCCCCGGACCTTGTCCTCAGATAGTGAAATACTGCCACCCGGTGCAATGCCATAAAGAAGCGTCATCCGTAAAGCATCTGCTCCATATCTGTCTACCAGCTCAATGGGATTGACGACATTCCCCTTAGACTTACTCATTTTTGTCCCTTTGGAGTCAGCCACCATTGACCAGAGATAGACATCCTTAAACGGTATTTTGTCTTTTAAATACAACGAAAACATTATCATTCTTGAAACCCAAAATCTGAGAATATCGGCCAAAGTTCCAAGCATGGCAGTAGGTAAATTTCCACCAGTGACAATTGGCCAGTGTCCTGACGAAAACCATGTGTCAAAGGTGTCGGTCTCCTGAAAATAATCCCCACTTGGTTTAGTTTTTGAAACTATATACTTTGCCACCTGGCCGGTCCGGAGTGTCTGTAGTCCCGATTCAATTTCACCAAATGAATAAGTTTTTAATAGTTCAGAAATTACACCAAAAGTATATTTACCCTGCGGATTTATAAATGCTATCGACATATCAGGGTTCTCTTTTGTTGAGTACCAAACCGGAATTCTAATACCCCAGGCGTTTTGCCTGGAGATTGGCCAATCGTGCATGATAGACAGCCAATCGAGCATGTGTTTTTTAAATCGATGGGGGTGAAAATTAATCTCGTCCTTCTTTACAACAGCTATTACAGGCTTTTTTAAGGAATCGACTTTTATATACCAATTTGGAATGACTGTTGGTTCTAGAATGCGTTTGCACTTATAACATAAAGAAACATTATGGGTATATTTCTCGTCAATTTTTTCCAGGAGTCCATCAGATTTCAAATCTTCTAGTATGATCTTTCTGGCTTCGGCAACTTTTAATCCGTGGTATTTAATGGCTCGCTCAAGGTATTTGGAATTTTTATTGATAGGATCATTAATAAACCATGAAAAGTCCATTTTGCCCTGTAAGGTAATGATTGGAGTAACAGGAAGATTGTGGAGTTTTCCTAATTCAAAATCATGTGCGTCGTGAGCTGGTGTTACTTTCATAATTCCAGTTCCGAATTCTGGATCGACCTCGGGGTCTGGAATTACTTTCATGGTAATGGGCCCGAGTAAGCCCATTATCTCTAGAGATTTTCCAATATAGTCTTTGTAGCGTTTGTCTTTGGGGTTGACGGCCAAAGCCGTGTCACGAAACTTTGTTTCAGGACGAACGGTTCCAATCACAAACGGACCATATTTAATGTAGATAAACGGGTCAACTCTCTCTTCATGATCGACCTCCAGCTCTGCAAGAGATGTTCCGCAATATGTA
>JAUXUE010000048.1 GCA_030681075.1 Candidatus Amesbacteria bacterium
CTCAGCAAGAAGGCCAGTAGCTATCGCTACTCCCACTTTTGCAGACCCATAATCAAGTCCTAAATAATTCATAAATTAGTTTATCAATTCGGCACGGACGACAAAGCGCCTGAGATATGTCCCAAGTGGAGTGCAAGTAACTAGCGTCAATTCGTATTTATCATATCGCTGGGCAAGAACTTCTATCTTATCCGGTTCCATTTCGGCAATATGCCGAACCCGATATCGATAGGTGACTCCATCATAGACAACTATGATATCTTCCCCAACTTTAATTTTCAAAAGCGGATTAAAAATAGACAATGGGTCTCCATCCTTGAATAAAAATGGAGAGGTCGAGTGTCCAAAAATTACAGTATTACCAAAAGTTCCAGGCAAGGCAGTCCCCGGATACTGAATTGCTCCCTGCTTTAGATCATCACCATTTATCTCAATTGGGGCACTATCCAGACCAATACTGGGAATGGACAGGGAATAAAAATTTACTTTACTGGATGTCGAAGTATTAGATGGAGAACTTGGAAACCACTGTGATGCACTATATAGATCCGAGTCGCTAGTACCTAATATTTGGGGAATTTGACTGGTCGAGCGAACGGACGGGTCTATCATTACGGTCTTTCTGTTTAGTATATAACTTGCCTGAGACAAGGCTAACGGTACCAACACTATCCCCACGAGAATTATTCCCAAAATTAGCACCGAAAGTGAAATCAGACGTCTCATAATTTAGAGTGGATAGACCCGAATCTCAATTCGCGATGTCCGCCAAGGTAATCTGGAAGTAATAATAGGCAGGGGAGGTGATATGACATATTCTATTTTGGAAATTCCGGGCAAGGTGTGTAAATATTCTGTAGCCTTATCCAAGCTCTTCCCAGAAATGTTTTGTGCTGTTATTTGAGTATCTATTTTGGGAGTAAGATTTGCTGAAACCGAAATTGAAATACTGGATTTTTTGGCTGATAAGCTTCTTGGCGTGGTGGATTGTATCTCAAATCCTGCTGGCACCAGACTTGTCAGAGCATCTTTGATGGCATTATCAATTTCGCTTTTTGAAACTACCTGACCCTTGGCTTTAACCGTCAATTTTAACTCGAAGCTATCTGCTGAATCACCTATTTTTGTATCCAAATCTTCACCTACAGTTGTTACCAATACCGAATCTGTAATCAAGGTTTGCTCAGAAGTCTTGTCCAATAGCTGTTGTTTGGCTTGGGCCTTGAGATTTTCCAAAAGTTTGGTGCGTAATTTATCGACATCGGTCTTAGCCACCGCCTTTACTTGTCTACTAGTTCCACCTGAAAATGCTTGATCATTTTTAGCTACAACGTCCACAGTGGCTAAGGATCCGATTTGTAAATAAGTACCGGATGATAAATTGCTTTCAGATCCTACCACAGATGCAGTTACATTTACATTTGCCTTACCCAAAACTTTATTATCAGCAGTGCCCGATGCGGAAGCCACCAAGACTTCCTTATCAAAGATAAATTTCAGACCCGAGGGTGAAGTGATCACGGTTCCCTTTGGAAATGTTTTTGTGGCTGCTAGACTATTGAGTATAGTGACAACCCCTGTGGCTTTGTCACCTACCAATTTACTTCCGGTTGCCGGAGCAGTCTCAGACAGACTTTCCGTCACGTCAACTTCACTGACCTTCAAGTCGGCCACAAAATTGTGATCAATAATTTTGGTTTGAAAACCAAGATTGACGGTTGCTTTTGGTAAAAAGAAAACTAAACTGGAAACACCTAATAACAAACCGATAACTACTAATAATATTAAAACCGGTTTAAACGAAAAACTAATATGTGGAACAGTAAAATTTGGTAACTTAAACTTTGGTTTTTCTATTAATACTGGTTCTGGGGCTAGACTTGGTGGGAGGGGAGTCACCTTAGTTTCTTCATTCGTAAATCCAAAGTCCGATGCGGTCAAATTTTGAACCGGTAATTCGGCTGGCGATACAGGCTCCGGTTTTTCAATAAGTCCCAATGATACAGCCACCTCAGATCCTCCTGCTAAGGCTATCGCTCGGACAGTAAAATCAGAGGGAAGGATTTCTACTTTGGGAAAATGTAAAAAACCAAATTTCTTAGTGGGTGAGAGCCAGGGATATGATAATAACAATTGTTTTATTTCTTCCAGATCTATACCCGAGTCATAGAGTAACATTCTCGAAGGCAACATATCAACTTTGGGAAAGCGAGATAAACCTTCAACCACATCGTCTGTCAGACTCTGGCTTCTGGCTACTTCCACCATACCATCGGGCTTACCCAAACGGACCAATGTCACATCCAGAGTTTGTGCCCAAAAACCCAATAAAATAGCTGTCAGTGGTGTACCCTCAGAATGCTGAACAAATCTCATGACCGCTTCGCTGGTTACGACAAATCCTACTGGAGACAAATCCAATTTTTGTGACAATACTTTGACGAGGGGCATTTTTACTTCTGAGATTTTGTCGTTTACAACCCAAGTAGAACCCAAGCCAAGAATCACTTTTTTGATTGTAAGTTTTCCGATACTTCCCATTCGTTCGCAGGCTGAGGATATAGCCGTGTCGGAGGCAGTAATCAAACTTGCCTCAGATACATCGTCCCATCTGGATTGATCACCGACGGCCACTACCTGAGTCTGCCCATTGATTACACTCCAGACAGCACACTTTATTACTTGCGGACTTATCTCGAGCGCAAGCAGGTACTCGTGATCCATAGCACTAGTCTTTGGTTTGTGGGGGAAAAAGGGCAGTTGCATATATTCGGCGGATACCGGCGCCTGCCGATTCCTCTCTATTTATCTTAAACCTTCCTATCTCACTTGTCGAGGTTACGTGTGGACCACCACACAATTCCATAGAATAATCACCAATTTTATAGACGGAAGTCACATCTGGATATTTCTCGGGGAAAAATGCCAAGGCTCCCATTTTCAAGGCTTCGTCCTTTTTCATTTCGAGTTTATTGACCTCAATATTCTCATCAATTTTTTGATTTACCAGGTCTTCGATCTGTAATATTTGCTCACTGGTCAGTTTATCGGGATGGGAAAAATCAAATCTCAGTCTCTCACTTGTGATATTACTGCCCTTTTGGGAAACATGAGATCCAAGAATTTTACGAAGAGCTGCGTGTAATAAGTGAGTCGCGGTATGATACCGAGTTGTTACTTCAGAACTGTCCTGTAGTCCTCCTTTAAACATACCCTTTCCGGCAGTTCTTGATAAATCTTGGTGTTGCTTCATCTTATTTTCAAATTCTAGTCTATCTAAAATCAAACCCTTTTGTTTGTACAGTTCCTCAGTAATCTCAATTGGAAATCCATATGATTGAAAAAGATCAAAAGGAGATGCTTTGTCCAATAATTTTAAGCCTAGGTCCAGTGTTTTTTGGAAATTGGTCATTTCCCGAGAAACTTCCAAATTGACATTAGCTATATTTTTTAGATACATCGGATATATTTCGAAAATTGCCGTTATGACTTTTGAAAATTCCAGATTCATACCAAGTTGCTTCATCTTTACTGCTGCTCGTCTAAGTAGTCTTCGTAAGAAATATCCCTGGGCCTTATTTGACGGTATAAGCCCTTCATCGATTAAAAAAACAGAAGCCTTAAGATGGTCTGCAATTATCCGGGTGGTTGGAGAAATTTCACCACCTAAAACGTTAATTATTGGCAAATATAAGTCGGTCTTAAAAATATCCTGATAGTTATTTGCCACAGCAGTAATTCTTTCTAAACCGCCACCAAAATCAATATTTTTCTTGGCCAACGGCTCAAAACCGGATTCTGTCTTTTTGTATGTCATAAAAACATTGTTGCCAATTTCCATAAACCGTCCACAATCACAGTTTGGATGGCAATCGTGGGGACCCCCAAAATCATAAAATACTTCACTATCGGGACCGCCCGGTTCACCTACTGGCATATTTTCAAAGCTACTCCTGGCCCACCAATTCTTTCCTACTCCATAATAATATATGTGGTCATCTTTGACACCCAAACTTTTCCAAACATTTACAGCCTCCTGGTCTTTGGGGACTTCAGTATTTCCTTCAAACACACTGACGTATAACCTTTTGGGGTCTAAACTTAATTCTTTGGTAAAAAATTCCCATATCCATACCTGTTGTTCTTTTTTGAAATAATCACCCAGTGACCAGTTGCCTAGCATTTCAAAGAAAGTGTCATGCCTATTGTCTCCCACTTCTTCAATATCTTGGGCTCTGAAACATTTTTGCGAATCAACTAGTCTTACACCCAAAGGATGTGGCTGTCCCAAGAGGTAGGGAATCATGGGTTGCATTCCAGATCCGGTAAAAAGCGTGGTCGGATCATTCTCGGGAACCAACGGTACTGAAGGAATCACCACGTGACCACGCTTTTTAAAAAAATCCAAATACTTTTGTCTAATTTGTGTGCCTGTAAACATAATATTATTTTAACATCTGACAGTGTGCTTTTAGCCATGAAGAAATTTCTTTGATATCCGGTTTTTGGTTGTCTACATAGACCATAAAATCAGCAGCTTCCAATCTATAAGACTTTAATTTATAGCCGTTGTCCCAAAGAAACTTATGTGTCACTGCCCAAGCAGTCCGCTTATTACCATCTGTAAATGGATGGTTTAGACATATTGATTGGAGCAATGCTGCGGCCTTGATAAAAATAGT
>JAUXUE010000057.1 GCA_030681075.1 Candidatus Amesbacteria bacterium
AACAGTAGGAAGATTTATAGCAATAGTAAATGATGAAGAATTCAAAAACATATCTCTAGGCAATGAAGGTCAGAAATATGGCTTGTTCACAATTGGAGAAACATTGTCTTTGAATATCACACCGGGATTAAGAAAATTTATTGAAATAAACAAAATTGAAATTCAAAAGATCCTTGACGGTTTGTCATTCGACCAAAACAAATTTGTACTAGATAATTAATATTATAAAGTAATCTTTGCCCCTAATTTCTTGTAAACTTCAAAATAATCAACATATCTGCGGGACAGAGTTTCTGCTCCTTCGATAATTGTCTCCACTGGATCACATAGAGCTGCCAAAAATACCGCCACATGGGCTTGGATTACTCCCGGAGGATTGACTTTGCCCCCTGTAAAGTTCACTGGTCCACTAACAATCACCCTCTGCGGATCACACATAAATACCTGACCACCAATAGCATTTATTTCTCGAATGAAATCAAGACCTGATTCATAAATCCAATTTTGAACCAGCATCTGTCCCGGTGTCTTGCAAGCCAGTGGGACAATCAAGGGTAAAGCATCAGCTGGAAACCCAGGCCAAGGCCGGGGAATGAATTTGGGTAAACCATCACTGGCTAAGGGAAAACCCGAGTTTTTTGGATCCACATGTAATCCATCCATGGCATCTACAATTAAATCTTCGTTATCCGTAGAAAATTTGATATTAAATTTTTTGAAAGTCTGAACCAATCCCCCTATAATCCAAGGGATATTACCTCCTAGGATTTTGATCTTGCCTTTGGTTACACCTGCTGCCACTATAATTCCAGCAATGTCAATCTGATCTGGTAAGGCGGTAAATGAGGCGTCGCCTAAAGCTTTATTACCAACTATTATCACTTTGTTTGAGCCAATGCCTGAAATTTCTGCTCCCATCTGGGACAACAGTTCTAACAATTGAGTAACATGGGGTTCACAAGCAGCATCAATCAATGTAAATTTAGCCCCAACACCTGCTGCATACATAGCGAAATTTTCAGTAGCGGTGACACTGGCTTCAAACTGCCAAATATCATAAACTTTTTCTATTTTTTTGGGAGCTGTAAAAACCACATAATCATCTACGAATTCGACCGTGCAACCAGCTTTCGTAAAAACATCGATATGGGCATGAATTGAACGCTGGCCCAAGACACAACCACCAGGAATTGGGACCTCAGCCCTACCAAAACGAGCCAGGAGTGGCCCTACAAGCATGATAGATGACCGAATTAGCTCGCCAAGCTCCTTGTCGACTCTGAAAGATTTTATCTTGGCAGCATCAATAAGAGTATTTGTCCCTTCTTTTGTGACCTCTACTCCCAAAAGTTTAAGTATTTGCAAAAGTTTATTGACATCGGTCGTATCGGGAAGATTGGTAAAAGTGATGGGCTTTGAAGATAAAATAGCGGCGGGTATGGCCGAAAGAACTGCGTTTTTGTTGGGCACTGGCGTCACTTCACCAAACAGAGGTATTCCGCCTGTAATTTTGACCGTCACTAGTATATTATATCAGTTATGGTCAATCTCACTTCATTTAACACCCTTCGTGTACCTGCCAAAGCCAATAATCTACTGGAACTAAATAATGTCTCTCAACTAAAAAATATTTCCGAGCCCTTTATGTTTTTGGGTTTGGGGGCCAATGTTCTATTTGTCCATGATTTTCCTGGAACTATTATTCAAGTAAACTTGAAGGGCAGGAAAGTAATATCCCAAGACGACGATGAAGTAATAATTGAAGTAGCTGCCGGGGAAAATTGGCACGAATTGGTGATGTGGACTGTTGAAAACAATTGGAGTGGAATGGAGAATATGGCTCTGATCCCTGGTACTGTCGGGGCAGCTGTGGTCGGCAATATTGCTGCATACGGTCAAAATCAAGGTGATTTGGTTCAAAGTGTCGAGGTCTATGATTTACAAAAAAATACATCTGAAATATTTACCCACGATCAGTGTAAGTTTGTTTATCGAAACAGTGATTTGAAAAAATATTTAATCACCAAAGTGATATATAAATTATCAAAAACTGCCCAATTTAGTACCAGTTATCATTCGCGGTATGAATCGCTAGAAAAAGAGCTGTCAAAATTTGCCAAACCACCATACACCATCCAAGATGTAGCCCAAGCTGTGATAAATACCCGAATGATCAAGATGCCAGATTGGACAAAAATTGGAACTGCAGGCAGTTTCTTTAAAAACCCCTTCGTCACCCGCGAAAAGTACTCAATGCTCAGTGCTCAGGTAAAAGAATTACAGGCATACCCGACTGAAAAAATGCTCTATCCGACAGAAGTTGATTCTGACTTGGTAAAAATTCCAGCCGGAAGACTTCTAGATGAGTTGGGATGGAGAAATAAAACCATCGGCCGAGTCAGTACCTTTGAAAAACATGCCCTAGTGATAATAAATCTCGGTGGAGCAACTGGGCAGGAAATATTTGATTATACCCAAGCAATGAGAGAAGATATTAGGAAAAATTTTGAGATAGAGTTAGAGTATGAAGTTAGGATAATTTAGTATAATTGTGATGATGCCATTACATTGGATTGAGATCTCAAAAAAGAATCTTTTGAACAACGTCGCTTCTATCAAATCCAAATTGCAAAAAAATACAAAATTTATGGCCATGATAAAAGCCAACGCTTATGGACACGGATTGGATATTGTATCTAAAGTCTTACAAAATCAGGTGGATTACTTTGGTGTAAATACGATACAAGAAGCGCAAACCATTCGACAGCTTGGAATCAATACACCCATTCTGATTACCGGGCCCATCGATATTGGTGACATAAATTTAGTTTTAAAAAACAATGTCGATATTTGTGCTCATTCAATTGAATATCTACAATCTCTAGTAAAATATCCCATTCGTATTCACTTAAAAATAAACACAGGTATGAATAGGCTTGGAATCAACCCTCAAGAGCTAAAAACTGCAATTACAATTATAAAAAATTCAAAAATAATTCCGACGGGAATTTATACACACTTTCATAGTGCCGACTCTAAATTGATGAGCACCAAAAAGCAATTAACTAAATTTAAAGAATGTGTCACTGTATATAAATCTATTTTTCCCAATTCCATGGCCCACTGTGCAAACACTTCAGCCACACTCACCCATCCAGATTCTCATCTAGATATGGTTCGAGTTGGACTTGGTCTGTATGGACTATGGCCATCTAAATTTGTCGAAGATAAATCAAAAATAAAATTGGTGCCAATTTTAAAATGGGTGGCCAAAATTATTCAGCACAGAATGCTTACACAAGGAGAATCTGTCGGTTATAGTGCGACATATATTGCCAAAAACAATATGAATACCGCCATCATCCCAGTTGGTTACAGCGACGGACTAGACAGAAGATTATCGTCAAAGACGCATTTCATAGGACGAGTGGCAATGAATTTTTCTGCGATAGACATCAAAAAATCAAAAGGTGTTATTAATGATGATGGATATTTTGAAATAATTGGGCCAACTTTTACAGCTGACAAAATTGCTGAGTTGATTGGTACTATAAATTATGAAGTAACCACAAGACTCAACAATAATATTCGTCGGATACTTGCTTGACAAGCTATAATAGACAAATATGGCTAAACAAAATATTGCAGTATTCTATGGGGGCAGGTCGGTAGAGCATGAGGTGTCAGTGATTACCGCTCTGCAGGTAATGCACAATTTGGATAAGAATAAATACAATGTTATGCCAATATATGTGACTAAAGATGGCAGGTTTATCAAAGGCAACCAAAACTTTCTCAAGCCTGAATTTTATAAAAATTTGGAACAAATTAGTGAGCCTCAAATTATGTTGCGAGACGGCAGTGTTAATTCTGAAAACTTTCTCATAAAAAAACAGGAAAAGATCGACTGTGCGATATTGGCCTTTCATGGGACTTATGGCGAGGATGGCTGTGTCCAGGGCCTTCTGGAAATGGCTGGCATCCCCTACACTGGCTGTGGAGTCTTGGCTTCTAGCATTGGCATGGACAAATTGGCGCAGAAAAAATTATTTAGTGATATTCCCCAAGTGAAACTTTCAAATAATTTCCCTTTGTTTGTCAAGCCAGCAAATGGGGGGTCCAGTATAGGCATAACTAAAGTAAAAAATGCCAAAGAATTGAAAGATGCAATAGAAGTGGCCAAGGCTTATGACAGTCGAGTCATTGTCGAAGAATCGGCCGAGGGATTTATGGAAATAAATATCTCGGTCTTGGGCAATGACGACAAATTAATTACTTCCATTTGCGAACAGCCGATAGCCTCCAAAGAAGTCCTGACCTATGACGACAAGTATAAGTCGGGTAGTAAGGGCATGGCCTCTGCCAAAAAACTGATCCCCGCTCCTATCAAGCCCGCAACAGCTGCCAAAATTGCCGAGTATGCCAAGCAAGCTTTTATGGCTATCGATGGCTCAGGCATGGCCAGAGTCGATTTCTTGGTCTCTCCAGATGAAAAAACAATTTATATCAATGAAATCAACACTCTGCCTGGCTGCTTTGCTTTTTTCCTCTGGGAAAAAACCAATCTGCCCTTTCCCAAACTTTTGGATAAATTGATAGAGCTTGGTCAGGAACGTTTTGCCTCCCGCAACTCCCGCATCACCACTTTTTCTTCAAACATACTAGCCAGCCTTGGACAAGGATTAAAGGGTGGAAAAGTAAAAAATTAATAATTATCCGGCAGGTCGTTTTCGAATAAGACTACTGACTTTCCAGACCTTACTTTACCAATTGCATCGGTAACTTTGTCGATATATATTACTTGCCCATTATATCCATCAGCTAATCCTCTGGTTCTATCATTCTTGCCAACTAAAATAACTTGGTCTAATCCTACCAATTGTTCTCCTAATTTTTTGTGAATTGCATAAGTTGCTGAACCTAGTTCTGGGATTCCTGGCGTGACAATCACTTTCCACTCCGAAAAACTTTCCAGATATTTGACGGCTGCCGCAAAACCATCGGTATTACTGGAGTAAGCATCATCTATGATAGTCATGTCGCCACGGCTTATGAGTGAAAGTCTGTGAGTAGGTTCCTTAAGTAACTTAGGAAGCTTGTGAACGCCTAAGAGAGATGCCATTTTGGCAGCACCTTCCAGATTTTGATCTCTGGGATGAGTATAATTCTTTTGACCATATCCTGCGACATTTGGATATTTTTGAAAAATATATTTGTTCCCCAAATTTACTACTGCCTGTCCCTTATTTTCCAAAACGAACTCTACTGATTCAGATTCACCGATAATCTCGTTTTCTAAGGATCCAAAACGCTCCAAATGCTGTTCATTGATACCAGTCAACATTGCATAATCTGGTAAATAAGTCTCACATAATTCCTGTGTCTCCCCTATCTTGTACGATCCCATCTCACATATAAAATAATCATAATTGGCATCCAATTCCCAATCCGCCACCTTGGCAACTCCAAACAATGTATTGTAATTTCCTGGGGTTCTCAAAACACGATATTTTGTCTTTAATATTTGATATAAATATTCTTTAACCGATGTCTTGCCATAGCTTCCCGATATGGCAATTACTTTTAATCCATGTTTTTTTAATTCTAATATCTTGTTACGCATTTTATTTTTCAAAACCCGTCTATTTATAATTTCATAAGGCTTTAATATCAAAAGAGCCAGAAACATCAGAGGCCAAAAACCGAAGCTCAAAGCATAAATAAACTTTGCTTTGGGAGTCCAAACTAGAGGCTTTTTACCATCCAACTTAAATACAAATAGATTTCTGATCCACCAACTCAAAAAACGGAAGGGATCATATTCTTCCAGCTGCAATATATGTAAGTGAGTGGTCATATGTAGTCGTTTATAATTTCCAAAAACTCTTTTTGCTTGGATAAATGAGGCCAATGATCAGCGTTCCAGACCACCCTAATCTCTGA
>JAUXUE010000062.1 GCA_030681075.1 Candidatus Amesbacteria bacterium
AGAATTCACCCACTGAGAAAAAGACTAACCGGATGGCTTTCTCTAAGTATCCATCCAAATTTATTAATTATTTTTCGTTACACCAAGACTGATCACTCGGAAGTGCTTCTACATAATATCGGTGGCCACGAAATTTACAAGTAACTAGGGCTTTCGATTGGTGCCAAGAGCACAAGCTGTAGATATTTTGAAACCGGCTTTTTGGGCGTCAGACGGACTGCAAAACCATTGGTCACCTTCAAAACGTCTGATATTGACGGCATTATAATAAGGACACTCAGGTGTCAAATACAAATACTCATCCCGATCAAGATCATGGTTACCTTTGATATTACATTTAGGGTCAGGCGGTACTTCATCGGAACAAACTTTGGAATATATACCGATTTTCTGGGATTTGGATATTTCATGCGCGGCTTTCATGGCCTCTTTACCACTTCCTGGTTCACTGCGGTAAGCCACGAATCCTTCTCTGATCATAATTTCGTTAATGAGTTTTCCATCGACAAAGACCAGAGCCACGATTCGCCCAAATTTATCGACAACAGGTTCCTTGAGCTGGACTTGTCGCTTTTTCAAAAGTTGATCAAGCCTGGCAAAACTTTCCGAGCCATAGCAATTGGTCAGTTCAGGAGCATCGATGCCATAGAGTCGGACGGCTTGTTTATTGACTTCGAGGATAAAAGTGTCACCATCGGCGATTTTATTTATCGTCTCATATGGGGACACAAAATTTTTGAAAGCCATGCCCGTTCCAGCAATAGTCACCGCCGTCAGCACCGCCAACCCTACCTTTTTCATTACTTTAATTCTATCATTCCACCCTGAAAGTGAAAGACTTAGTATAATGCATTCATGTCTGACGAAAGAGAAAAAATACCAGATGGTACATATTGTTGTAAAAGAAACCCGAAAACTAATATTCATTTCACTAGCAATTCAAATTTGTATGATTCAGCGGATAAGGCGTTGGGTATTAAAGCTAACTGTCATTTAAAAGCCGATCAAGAATGCCCCGGTGATTGTAAATTAAATAAATTAATTGACGTACTCAATAGAAATGCGCTTTTTCGCCAAAGGAGAGACCGATAAGTTATCTCGCAAGAGGACCTCTTGCAAAGGGCTATAATACGGCAAAATACAACTTCAACCTTATACTTCCACCTTCCAGGTGGAAGTCTAATATCCTCAATTACCCAAATTACCCCAAATGTTGTAAACTAATATAGTGAACAAAGATATCCAAAAATTAAACGAGAAGATTACTGCCGTCCACCTACCGGATGATTTGACTGATAAGCTAAATCAAATAATAGCCAGACTGGAAAAAATTTCCGAAAGTGTCAACTTCTTGGCCGAATACGATCACGCTTCCAGATATATAGATTGGATCGTATCTCTTCCTTGGGACAAAAAGACCGACGATATTCTGGATCTGGGACACGCCAGACAAATCTTGGATCAGCATCATTATGGACTGGGTGATCTCAAAGACCGGATTTTGGAATATTTATCGGTCATGATGCTCAATCAGAGAAAGCCTGAGGCCAATTTCAGAGCTCCTATTTTGCTTCTGGTTGGCTTGGTTGGTACCGGCAAGACTACTATTGCCAAAAGTATTGCTGAAGCTTTGGGGCGCAAGTTTGTCCGTATTCCTTTTGGTGGCATGGGTTCAGCACTTGATCTTCGCGGCCAATCGCGGGTTCACCCAGATGCCGAGCCGGGACAGATTATCAAGGCATTGCGAAATTCAGCTAGTAATAACTGTGTGATTTTATTGGATGAAATTGACCGAGTCGCCGAAAGCACCCGCTCAGACATCATGGGAGTCTTGGTTGAGCTATTGGATCCTGGTCAAAACATGAATTTTACTGATCATTTTTTAGATTATCCCTTTGATCTCTCGACCGTCATGTTTATTGCCACCTGCAACAATACTACCAACATTAGTACAGCTGTCATGGACCGCCTCGAGCCAATAGTCATGCCAAGTTATACCGATGAAGAAAAGACCACTATTGCCCGCGATTATGTCCTGCCCAAAGAATTAAAGGTTTCAGGATTGCCAATTGGGGCTATCAAATTTGATGAAGCAGTCTGGCCAAAGCTCGTCCGGCCATTGGGATTTGACGGCGGCATCCGTACTTTAGAACGCACTATTCAAGGAGTCGTCCGCAAAATTGCCAGAATGTATGTCGAAGGCAAGGCCAAATCTTTTTACATCACTCTAGACAATCTCAAACAATTCTTACCAACCTATTGATCATGACTATTGAGGAAAAGAAAATTGAATTAGACAAAATTGCCCAAGAAATTAGAGATTTTAAGGGCTTGGAGATTGCCAAGAATTGCCTAAACGCTGTGCCAGGAGAGGGAGATCCCGATGCCAAGATTATGTTTATTGGTGAAGCTCCGGGAGCCGACGAAGATGCCCAAGGCCGGCCATTTGTAGGCAGATCAGGCCAGCTTTTGCGTCAGACTATTACTGAAAGTAATATCAAAATTGATAGAGTTTTTATTACCAATATTGTCAAATATCGTCCACCAGAAAATAGAGATCCAGAGCCCTTGGAAATTGAGATTTGCCGGGACTGGCTGGACCGGCAAATTCAAATAATTGAACCGGCGACCATTGTCACTTTGGGTCGATTCAGTATGGCTAAATTTTTGCCTGATGCAAAAATATCACAAGTCCATGGGCAGGGACATGAAATAGTTTTTCAAGACCAAAAATACTATCTGGTAACTATGTATCATCCAGCCTTTGCCATCCGTGGTACATCCAATATGATGGAATTTAAGAATGACTTTGGAAAGTTGAGACAAATGGCCATTAATGCGTTAAAATTACGACGATGCTAAAAATAATTTCACTCGGGGGCTTTGGTACTGTCACTTCCAACATGTTTGCTTATGAGCTGGAGGACGAGATATTGCTTATAGATTGTGGTATTGGCTTTCCGTCTGAAGACATGTTGGGCATTGATATTCTTATTCCCGACTTTAGTTATCTCAAGGATAAAATTCACAAGATCAAGGGTCTAATTTTAACTCATGGTCACGAAGATCATATAGGAGCACTCCCCTACATCCTTCCACAAATTCCAAATGTCACAGTCTATGCTAGTAGGTTTCCAGCCAATCTGGTCATGGAAAAGCTGGCTGAATATAAAAACATGCCAAAAACAATTCAGATTCTTAATCCCGGTACACCACTTGCACTAGGTAAATTCACCATCACCTCCGTGCGTATTTCTCACTCTATCCCCGATTCGACTAATTTAATTATTCAAACTCCTGTCGGAACGATTTATCATGGCAGCGATTTCAAAATCGATTTCACCCCCATTGACGGAGTCCTACCAGAATTAGGCAAGATTGCGGAGGCCGGAAATAAAGGGGTTCATTTGTTGTTATCAGACAGTCTAGGTAGTGACAAACCTGGTTATACACCATCCGAGAAAACCTTGAATAGTATGTTTGACCGGGAAATGTCTTCCTGTGAAGGTAAATTTATTATGACCACCATGGGCAGTAACATCAGCCGGTTTGGCCAAGTCATTTCTGCAGCCATCAAGCACGGACGCAGAGTGGCAATATCGGGGAGATCCATGGAACGCAACATCAAAGTGGCTCTAAATCTTGGCTATCTCAAGGTACCCCAAAGTGTCTTTGTCGATCTAAAAGAAGTAAAAAAACTACCTGCCAAAAATATCTGTGTTCTGATGGCCGGAGCCATGGGTCAAGTCGAGTCAGCCATGGGTAGGCTCGGTCTTGGTGAACATCGGGATATCGAAATCAAAGCTGGGGATAAAGTTTTGTTTTCAGCTACTGCAATTCCTGGCACCGAATCTGATGTAGAAAATCTAATCAATCAATTGACCGAAGCAGGAGCCGATGTGGTTCACCCGGGTATTTCAAGCGACCTTCATGTCTCGGGTCACCCTCACCAGCAAGAATTGTTATTGATGATGAATTTAGTCAAACCTAAATATTTGCTTCCCATGGGTGGAACCTATCAGCATATGGCCAGCTATGCCAAGCTGGCC
>JAUXUE010000070.1 GCA_030681075.1 Candidatus Amesbacteria bacterium
ATAAGATTTTTTAATCCCAGAGGTGTGACTATTGGTGACGATACCAAAGTCGGATTTGGCACTTTTCTTGATGGCAGGAAGAGTATAAAAATTGGCGATCATGTGGATATCGCTTCCGAAGTGATGATCTATAACTCAGAACACGATCTGGAATCAGAGGAATTTACTGCCCGCGAAGAACAAGTGGAGATAGGGGACTATGTCTTTATTGGACCCAGGGCCATAATTATGCCAGGAGTAAAGATTGGCAAGGGAGCAGTGGTTGCCGGAGGTGCAGTCGTCACCAAAGATGTTCCTGATTTTGCCATTGTAGGCGGGGTTCCTGCCAAAGTAATAGGTGAGCGAAAAAACCAAAATCCTAAATATCATTTGGGCCGAGCCCGCCTATTTCAATGAAAATAATTTTGGCCATCATCTGGCTTTTTTGCGCAGTATATTTGCTTTACCCTGACAGTAAATTCCCCCAAGATCTGCCAAATTCACTGAGATCGTTTGAGCCGGCAGATACCGAATCTCCAAACCGTAAAGCCTTTTTTACTAACATGACCCGTGAACAAATAATGGATTTTTATAAACGCAATTTTGTAGGTGTTCTAAGTTATAGATTAAACTATCCTCCAGAAGAAGCCCAGAGTCTCATCCGTGATCAGACCCAGAGTAGTTTTCTGGAAGAAATAGTTCACTTTGGCAAGCAGTCCCTGTATATCAACGGCTTTGTACCCACCAAGGCAACTGAACAAATCAATAGAAATGGCGTCCATTACACTACCAAGGTTATTGTCCGTTATGTTCCATCGGGATACTTTACCCGTTTGACAGTTTTATTACTTGGTTACTTGGTTACTTGGCAGTTGGTCAAAGCTTATGGAAAAGTCTAAGTGGTGGCTCTTATTATTACTGCTTTTTGTGGTGCCCTTGTATCCCAAATTTCCTCTGGTCGGAATAGGTGGGACATTTGTCGCAATTAGGCTTGAAGATTTTGTGATTGGGGTAGTATTGCTGGGTTGGCTAATTGGTAACTGGAAAGATAAGTTTGCGGGGCTGAAAACCCCGATTGGAAAAGCGATCTTGATCTATTGGGCGGTGGGCTTAGTAAGTGTCTTTGCCGGAATTTTGTTGACCAAATCATCCAGTCTTAATCTGGGACTATTACATTATTTACGCAGGATAGAATATATGTCCATGTATTTTGTGGGTTACTGGGCAATCAATAATATAAAGCAGCTTGGAAGCTTGGTAAAGATGATAGTATTGGTCGGTTTTGTGGTGGCTATTTATGGACTCGGCCAGCAATTTCTGGCTTGGCCAATTATTTCGACTACCAATTCCGAATTTGCCAAGGGTTTGGCTCTGACTCTGGGACCAGGAGCTAGAATTAATTCGACATTTGCAGGGCATTATGATTTGGCGGCTTTTAGTCTTATTCCCTTGTTAGTTATATTATCTGTACTCATATCAAATATAAAACACAAATGGTTTGTCGTAATTATTGGATCATTGAGTTATTGGGCGATGCTACTTTCCGCGTCGAGAATTACTTTTGTGTCGTTAATAATTGTAGGTAGTATATTTCTAATTAGATTTCAGAAATGGTGGGGGTTGGTATTATTAGGAATTATCTCGATAATCAGCGTATTTTTATCACCTCAGTTGGCGGGTCGATATTTCAATCTAATTACAGTTGTCCGTGCAGAAGAAAAAATAATCCGTGATGTCAATACAGTTCCTGACGCCCTAAAACCGACAGAGGTTCCCGAAGATAGGTCACTAAATATTAGACTCAAAGCATCGTGGCCGAAGGCACTCAGAGCATTGGCAAAAAATCCTATTTTGGGAACTGGTTATTCATCAGTGGGATTAGCTGTAGACAATGACTACCTAAGAGTTCTTGCCGAAACTGGAATTTTGGGTTTTGCTAGTTTTGCTTTGGTCTTTATAAAATTATTCAAAAGCTGGATACCGTCAAGATCTCCATTTGTCTGGGCTATGATCTGTGTGACCGGTGGTTTGTTGCTAAACGCTGTATTTATTGATATCTTCGAAGCATCAAAAATTGCAACCATGTTTTGGTTACTGGCTGGTGTTACCCAGAAATTTAGAGAATTGACATGAAATACAAAATTATATTTATTGCTATATTGATTTTGGGATTTGCGGTTAGACTATATAAGATTACCAACCCGATTGCCGATTGGCACAGCTGGCGGCAGGCAGATACAGCTTCGGTGACGCGTAATTTTGTGAAATATGGAGTGGATATGCTCTATCCTAGGTACGATGATTTTTCTGATGTCTCAGGCAAGGGTCTTTTTAATCCAAATGGCTATCGCTTTGTGGAATTTCCAATATTTAACTTAATCCACTATTCACTATTTACCATTTTATCATTTAGTCATTTAACATTGGAGACAATCGGAAGATTAACTTCAGTCTTGGCAGCAATGACGAGCTCAGTATTTATATATTTAATATTAAAACGAAAAGTAAATCAGAGTGCAGGTCTCCTTGGAATGATGTTTTTCTTGTTTCTCCCATACAACATATTTTTTACCCGAGTGATTTTGCCGGAAAACCTAATGGTGACACTTACCCTAGGAACATTATTATTATTTGATTTAAATCTTCTCGCCTTGGGTGCGGTGGTCGGAGCTATGGCTATTTTGGTAAAACCTGTAGCCTTATTTTTCTTTTTGCCGTTAGTCTTAAAACACTGGCGGAGAATGATAGTCATGTTACTGCCTTTTGTGGCATGGAGAATTTGGGAAGCCAGATTTCCTATGGGAATTCCGGCTAATCTTTGGCTTTTAAACGGCAATGGCATCAGATTTAAAGGATCTTTTTTTCAGTGGATATTTGGTGAGCGAATAGGTCATCTGATCTTGGGATCTTGGGGTATATTTCCACTATTGGAGGGT
>JAUXUE010000077.1 GCA_030681075.1 Candidatus Amesbacteria bacterium
GGATAGTATTGTCAAAATTTGGAGTAGTATCGACCGTTTCCTTTTCAATATCGAGAAGCATTTCTTCAGAAATAGGACTCATCTTGACCTCGGTGTACCGCATGTGAGCGGGAGAATCGCCATCGACTGAGCCAAAGTTGCCCTGACCGTCAACAAGGGGGTAACGCATGGAAAATTCTTGGGCCAGGCGGACCATGGCATCGTAAACGGAAACGTCGCCGTGAGGATGATATTTACCTAAGACTTCTCCGACGACGGTGGCACTTTTGCGATGCTTTCCCGAGGCTCGTAAGCCTACGTCGTGCATGGCAAATAAAATACGGCGATGAACTGGCTTGAGACCGTCACGGACATCAGGTAAAGCTCTGGCTACGATGACAGACATCGCATAATCCAAAAAATTCTTTTGCATTTCGGTCGTGATTTCGACCGGCTGAATCTTACCTATATTTTTATCTTGAATATCGTCCATATAAAACGTCCCATCAGGGACTTATATTATATTACACCAAAAATGGAGCGAGGAGAAGAGCCACGATGTTTATGATCTTGATCATAGGATTTATTGCTGGTCCTGCTGTGTCTTTATAAGGGTCCCCTACCGTGTCACCAGTAACAGCAGCTTGATGCGCAAAAGATTTCTTGCCTCCATAATTTCCTTCTTCAATATATTTCTTAGCATTATCCCAAGCTGCGCCACCTGTCGTCATTGATAGAGCTACAAAGATACCAGTAATAATAGTTCCCATGAGCATTCCACCAAGGGCTATCGGTCCCAAGATCAATCCGACAACTACTGGTGAAACTACTGGCAATAAGGCTGGGACTATCATTTGTTTGAGAGCCGATTGAGTGACCAGATCGACACATCTAGCATAATCGGGCTTAGCTTTTCCGGTCATGATTCCCTTGATTGTCTTGAATTGTCTTCGGACTTCAGCTACTACTGCTTGGGAAGCGACTCCCACAGCCTCCATAGCTTGGGATGCAAAAAGATATGGTAAGGCTCCACCAATCAGAAGTCCAGCTAAGACTTTTGGATCTGAAAGATTAAATACAATTACATTACCTGCGAGTTGTAATTCTTCGGTATATGAGGCAAACAAAACTAAAGCTGCGAGTGCGGCTGATCCAATAGCATAACCTTTGGTAATAGCTTTGGTCGTATTTCCGACAGCATCAAGAGCGTCTGTAATTTTACGTGTACTTTCTGGAAGTTTACTCATTTCAGCAATACCTCCAGCATTGTCAGTAATTGGTCCAAACGCATCTATGGCTATAATTATCCCGGCAACAGACAACATACTTACGGCAGCAATGGCTATTCCAAAAAGTCCTGCGAGTTGAAATGATACCAATGAAGCAAGAGCAATAAGAATAGCTGGCCAAAAAGTAGAGCGCATAGACAGAGCCAGTCCTGCAATAATATTTGATCCGTGTCCAGAATTCGAAGACATGGCTAAATTTTTGACCGAGGAAAATTTCTTTGAGGTATAAACTTCGGTAAAAACAACCATCAGGACTGTAACAACCAGTCCAACCATAGCACTTAAGAATAAATTAAGAGGACCATATAGAGGATTTGCACCCATGTAGGTGAAGGTAGCCCAGTAAAAACCGGCAACGGATAATAATAACGATACGGTCAAGCCTTTGTACATTGCACCCATAATATTGCCGTTATTGCCGACTTTTACAAAAAAAGTGCCAATAATTGAGGTAAAGATAGAAATAGAAGCAAGGACCAATGGAAATGTGATTGCAGCTGGATAAGAAGTTCGAAAAATTCCGTGTGCTAATAGCATGGCTGACATCAGAGTCACGACATAAGTTTCAAATAGATCTGCTGCCATTCCTGCACAATCTCCGACATTGTCCCCTACTAAATCGGCAATGACTCCTGCATTTCTAGGATCATCCTCGGGAATACCAGCCTCGACTTTTCCAACCAAATCTGTACCTACATCTGCCGATTTTGTATATATTCCACCACCTAGTCTGGCAAAGACCGATATCAAGGATCCACCAAACCCAAGACCAATGAGAGCTTTTGGATCTCCGGTTAAGTAATAAAATCCTGCGGTAACCAAAAGACCAAGACCCACGACCAAAAGACCGGTGACACTCCCTCCAGAAAATGCTAGAGAAAGTGCAGCTGCTAAACCTTTTTTGGCCTCAACAGCAGTTCTAATATTGGCTCTGATACTAGTATGCATACCTACATATCCAGCCAGTGCTGAGGCAAATGCTCCCAAGACAAAACCAAATGCCATTGTAAGTCCAAGAAAATACCACATCACAAGAGCGAGAGCTGAGGCAATAACCAACAAGGTTTTTGATTGTCTAGCTAAATAAGCTTTGGCACCAGTGGCAATAGCTTCGGCAATATCATTCATGGTTTTATTACCTGTGGGTTTTTGGATTATTTGATAAAAAAGATAGGCTCCATATCCGATAGAAGCAAAAGAGGCGATAAAAGGAAGTAGTGCGAGATTCATTGGCGCATTGTACAAAATATTTCCCTAGATGTCCAGAGTCGCTGTCTTAGCATGGGTGGTTATAAACTTTTTTCTAGGTGGAACTTCATTGCCCATAAGCGTTGAGAATACATGATCGGCGGCAGCTGCATCGGCCACATCTACCCGCTTGAGAATCCGGTTTTGCGGATTCATGGTGGTTTCCCAGAGCTGATCGGGGTTCATTTCTCCTAAGCCTTTGTAGCGTTGAATACTAAATTTCTGGCCGGGATACTTTGCTAACAGGGCATCTTTTTCCAGATCGGTGTATATATAAGATGAAGTCTTGGCAATGTCTATCTTGTACAGAGGTGGCATGGCGACATACAAATGCCCATGCTCGACGATATATGGCAAATGTCTGTAGAAAAATGTCATCAAAAGACAGGCAATATGAGCGCCATCGACATCGGCATCAGTCATGATAATTACCCGGTGATAACGCAATTTTTCGGGATTTGAGACGTCCCCTATTCCCATGCCAAGCGCAATAGTCAAGAATTTTAATTCTTCAAAGCCAATGATCTTGTCCAGTTGGGCCCGCTCGGTATTGAGGACTTTTCCCCGCAGTGGCAAGATAGCTTGAAATTTGCGGTCTCTCCCTTGCTTGGCACTGCCTCCAGCTGAATCTCCTTCGACCAGATACAATTCACACAGAGACGGATCTTTTTCCTGACAGTCGGCTAGTTTACCAGGCAGAGTCATGCCTTCGAGAGCCCCTTTTCTCAATACTGCTTCCTTGGCAGCGCGGGCGGCAAGTCTTGCTTTGGCGGCTAATAATATTTTGGCGACTATTTGCTTGGCATCAGACGGATTTTCTTCAAAATAATTATCCAGGCCTTCCTTGACCGCGGTCTGAACATACCCTTGGACTTCGGGATTATTTAATTTGGCTTTGGTCTGGGATTCAAACTGAATTAATTGAGTAGGCATTTTGACTGAAATAATAGCCGTCAAGCCCTCACGCATATCTTCCCCAGTCATCGCTTCCCCGCCTTTGACGGCTCCGATTTTCTTGGCATAATCGTTGACACAGCGGGTCAGGGCCATCCGCAGACCAGTGACGTGAGTACCTCCATCGTATGTGTAGACGGTATTGACAAATGATTGTAATACTTCGGTATACGAATCGTTGTATTGCAGAGCCAATTCTACTTGAGTGCCTTCGACAGTCTTGGTTACAAAAATCGGGTCGGTTAGAGTTTTTTTATCGCGGTTTAAGTGAGCCACTAATGATTTGATTCCGCCTTCAAAATAAAATTGTTTGGTTGTCCCCTTCTCTTCGTTGGTTACAAAAAAATGTAATCCAGCCAAGAGATAAGCAAAATTACGGATAGCTGTCTCGATCGTCTCGTAGTTCCATTCAACTGTCGAAAACATGGTGACATCCGGCTTGAATCGAATGTAGGTTCCAGTACCTGCAATATTGGCAGACATAGGTGATTTGGTGACAGCCACCGGTCCCTGAGGAATGCCAATTTTGTAATCTTGGGCGTAAACTTTGTCATCTCTTCTGACTTCGGCGTGCAACCATTCGGACAAGGCATTAGTTACTGATCCGCCTACGCCATGCAGACCTCCGGAAACCTTGTAGGCTTTTTCGTCAAATTTTCCACCAGCATGCAGCTTGGTCAAGACTAATTCTAGACCCGATACTCCCGATTTGTGTTTGTCAATTGGAATACCTCGGCCTTCGTCTTGGACTGATAGTGAGCCATCTTTGTGAACAGTAACCCAAATACGTTTGCCAAATCCAGCGAGGGCTTCGTCGATCGAATTGGTAATTATTTCATAAGGCAATTGATGTAGACCCTTGGAATCAGTCGAGCCAATATACATTCCTGGGCGCTTACGGACAGGCTCTAGTCCCTCAAGTACCTGTATTGCATCTGCTTGATAATCATCATTCTTTTTCGCCATGGCTTAAATATGATAGCACAAAAAATCCAAACACAACTTCACATTTACATTTGCTTTGAGATATTTTCTGCATTCTGAAATGGTTTGATAGTTTGTGGGAGTCTGGGGATTTTGGTGGAGATACATTTCGACGCCGTCGAGGAAATCTAGGGCTTGCTCGCGGGTGGTGATAGTATTTAAATCAAATTCTTTAGGATTGATTGGCCCCACTACGCCAAGGCTTCGCGGGGTAAAGGTGATTTGACAACGGGATAAAATAGTGGGCAGAAGCTGGTCGGGCTGATCGGTGACCAGATAAATTTCACTATTGCCCGGTGGCTCTTCCAAAATTTTGAGTAGCGCGTTTTGAGCAGGTATTGTCAAGAGATGAGCGTCTTTAATATAAACTATATTTTTCTCTGATTGAATAGGTTTCTTGGCCAAAAAATGTTGTATTAGTCTCACTTCGTCTATCCCAATAGACTTTTCGGGAGTAATTACCAGAATATCTGGTGAATTGATTATTGAACATTGATCATTGGATACTATATAGGATTGCATAATTTGTATTATAATGGTTTTATGAGATCTGCCCAAGACCGAGATACCTTTGGTGTATTAGACATACTTCTATCGACAAACAAAATAGATAAGACTGCCTTTGACGCAGCCAAGCAAGCCTTTGTCTCTTCTGGAACCAATGTCCTGACGTATCTCCTAGACAAAAAATTAATTAAAGACGAGGATAACTTTCGGGCAAAAGCCCAATATCACAATATAGAATATGTCTCGCTTCGAGAAAAAGCCGCCTCCCCTGTCGCACTTGGCTATCTTGAGAAATCGGTAGCCCAAAGATTATCTGTAATCCCTTTTGATTACACTGCCTCCGGAAAAACTCTTCACCTAGC
>JAUXUE010000080.1 GCA_030681075.1 Candidatus Amesbacteria bacterium
AGGATCTCAAGTCCTTTTCTTGCTATAAGAAAATCTTGGGATCCCAAAGGGAGACTCTGATTCTTTTTAGGGAATCAGAGTCTTTCTATCAAAGTCAGAACACAACAATATAGGGTGGTAATCCTGTGACTACGCGGATGACGATTTCGCATATGATTACCATTGCCATTGCGATTATCAACGCATTAAACAAATCAACTTTGGTCTCATAACTAAAGATGTTTGTTTTTGATGCAAGCGCCACTGGAATCGCGATCAGTAATGCAAGGTTCATGGTTGGTAATAGGGAAAACTCAAGGCGTGAAATGATCAGGAGTAAAAAGTATGTAACTTTATCCGATTGATATATCCTGTCCAGTTCAGTCCAAATTCCAAACCATTTTCCAATCATTGCCCAGACATATACAAGGGCCAGCCATAATGCAAATACCAATATGGCCTTCGTTACAATATCGTTTTTCATTTTATTTAACTATCCCTGACTCAATTAATGTCAAAAATTCTGACAAAAAAATGAGTCAAAGAAAAGTCTAAATTAGTTTTATATCTTTCTTTACATTGGCTGAACAACCTGGACAAGCCAAAAGTCCCGAAACCTTTCTAAATTTCTGCGCCGATTTTGTCCCGTGATTCAAAGAACTGCTCAGTTGGGACATTTCTGTTTTAAGGTGTCGTTCCCGACAAACGACACATTTCTCGAATGAATCAACTATTGGTTTACTTCTGTATCTCCACCGCATGACATTCTCCATAAATTGGCCGGTTTTACGGCCTGCCAGAAAAACTGACAGATGACTCCTCATGGAGCCATCTGTCTTAGTTCTTATTTCGCCGAATCAACACGCGCTGGTAATTCGATTGGGGGAGTCAGGGTATAAAACCTGATTGCCATCTCTCCAATGACTATGGCAATAATCAAAAGGACGAGTGCGGCAATTATGATACCGCTCCAATCTCTGCTTTCTTCATCGTTGCTGTAATGGTGCTCTGGCTTAAACCAGAAGAAACCAAATCTTTCTGCCGTCGCGCAGATCCAATACCAGCCAAACCCCCAAATTGCACTGTAAGCAACCCGGCTAACCACAAACAGTGTCCAAAACAAAACAATGTTTGTAGTGTATAACCAGTCGATCCCTTGCCAAATTCCGATCAATCGTCCTATTTGTGCGAGAACCAGTGGGATTATCACCAGTCCTAACAAAAAGACGTTGATCATTGTCGTCCCTTGTGTAACATTTTTTATGAAACGCATTTTCTTACTCCTTTAGGCCGGTTTTACGACCTGCCAGATTACTAGCTTATTTCTGACCATTCTTTTTCTTGCGATTGTTGTTGAACGCTCTTATAACCTCCTTTGTTTTTTTGAATTTCTTCAACACATCACTCAAAAAATTTGACATTTCAGATATCTCCAGACTTTTTATTTCCCGGCTTGTGCCGGGTCTTTCCCAATAAGCTTTACAGTATCCCAATGTTTTTTGTCGGATCTGTAAATTGTTAATTTTTTACATCACCTCCTTGTATTTCGTGGTTTGCAAGAGATCTTGATTCAAAAAATAAAAATAATAAAATTTAATAAATAAATTTTAAATATTTTAGATCTAATGCGGTCGAACGGGGTGGTGCAAAATTGTATGGGATTGGGACCAGTAAAAAATTCTCGAGAGAGAACAATGGTCCGAGAGTGGAAAAACATGTGGGGGATTACAAATCGTGGATTTGGAGGCTGTGTCTTTTCTTTTTTCTTTCTTTTCTTTTCCTTTCTTTTTTTTATCCCAAATTTGGATTTTATTTTTTTTTAATAAATTTGGGGGGGAAAGAGAAGACAACAAAAATAAGTCCAAGATTGTTATTTTTAGGCGCATTTTTGTTGCCTTCTGTTCCAGAAAGGATTTTTGCTCTGCGGGTTTTTAAGGTGCAAGGCATAGTAAACTATGCAAATTTACACTCGCAATCGAATGTAGCATAGATACACATTTAATATAGCACCTTTGAGTTAAGAAGTCAAACTATGGGTTATGTCCAGCGTTTGCGGGATTCGGAGATGACCTTATCACGATTTTGATTAGTAGATTTTAGAGGAGGGAGGGTTTCGGCAGTAAAGGGTCTGCAAATATTGCCATCGATACACATCTTGAGAATTATTTGATATTTTTGGAGATTGACTAGAGAATTTTCATCAAAAACTGGGGCAAACTCCCGAGTCAAAATCTTAGCGTCATCGTTGCCTGTCACAAATGAAATAATAGTACCGGCGTTGCCAAAAATACCCATTTGGATTTCTTCTGAAATTTGGGCAATATATTGATTGGCCAAAATTAATCCCAATTTAAACTTACGGGCTTCGGAAAGAATATTGATAAATGTATCTGTAGCAAAGTTTTGAAACTCGTCGACATACAGGAAGAATTCTTTGCGTTCACTGGTTGGAATATTTACTCGTGACATAGCTGCCAATTCAATTTTGGTTATGATCATTGCCCCTAGGAGCGCAGCGTTGTCTTCTCCGAGCTTTCCTTTGGATAAATTGGCAATAAATATTTTGCCTTTATTCATAATATCTGCCAGATTGATGGTCGATTTGGGAGAGGAGATGATACCTGATATTAGTGGTGAATTTACAAACTGACCAACCTTATTGATGATTGGATAAGTGTATTCCAACTGGGTTTTATCATCGAGACTGTCATATTCATTTGTCCAAAAAGATACCAAGGCTTTCGGTAATTTGGGGTAAAGGCTAGATCTGTATTTGTAATCGGCAAAAATTCTCAAGAGATCTGGAAGTGTACTCCCGGGAACTTGGACTAGAGACAGAAGAGCATTTCGCATAATGTATTGCATGCGCGGTCCCCAAAACTTGCCATATATTTTGTGGAAAATTGACATTATTCCCGATACTGCCAATTCTACTTGTGATGGATCAGAAATTTCCAAGATATTTAGTTTTATTGGAAATTCTCGGTCATCGGGATTGAAATATATTGTGTCATTTATTCGAGACGAGGGAATATAGTTTAAGAGATTTTCACTACTATCACCATGGGGGTCAATAAAAGCAAGTCCTCGTCCCTTTTTGAAGTCGTCTATAGCCATGTTTTCCAGAAGTGTTGATTTACCAGTACCCGACTTGCCCAACACATACATGTGACGCAGACGATCGAGGAGCTTAATTCCAAATTTTACATCGGAATTATGATATGAAGTCTTAGCAAAAAAAGTGACATCAGTTGTAGGTAAATCTTCTGGAGATTCACTGAGGGCTACAGAAGGAGCCCAAGACAAGTTTGGGATTTTTGTTTGTGTTCCAGGTAAATGCCAAAGTGAAGATAATTCCATGACGTTTAGGGTATTCCAGATGGGTTTATTTTTTAAAATAAGGCTATTGCCATCCGGTCTATTGAGCACAGACATCGCTCCGCTCAAATCTTTTATAATGTCTTTATTGCTAGCTGAAAGTTTGATCAATACGTTGACCAAGGGGTGTGAGAGCTTGTCTTTTATAATAGCTTTTTCTTCAGCAGGTAATTCTCGTATCGTTTTCCCGTCCGGTGCATCTTCAAAGCTTGGTGTAATATATTGCATACCTCGATTCACGACATTTTTATTCGCTGGAGCCAAGGTAAAAGTGACACTAGCCGTTTGATCGTTAGAAAGCTTGGCCAATACGCCCAAAAGAGGAAGCATGGGATCAACCTGTTTGTAATCTGCATAGTCACGTAATGGGAAGTAGGCAGGAGCATTCTGACTTAAGTATGAAGTTATTAAATTCTTGGAATTTACCAATTCTGTATTTTCAATTTTGATATCCGGATATGTGGCAGCTAATTGAGATTTGATAAAGTTTTCTATAGTTTTGGGACAGATGATATTAAAGCTAATTTGACCGCCAAGACTTCTAATCTCTAAATCCAAAAGTTGACTGTCTTTTCCCATTAGTTTACTAATTAACGTTGGTGTAGAGGTGGCTCGAGCCAGAGAAGCCAATAATTGAGCTGTCTGCTCAGGACTATTTTCTGATTCGCGAGGAACCTTTAAACTTAAGTTTACTAGCATACAATTAGTTTAACAGATTCTTGTCACCTTGACCCAAAGAGCACTTTGGAGAAATAAAATCAATCTGAAAGCTTTTCTCAAAAGATTTTATTTTCCAAAAAAGTGGAAAGTCTCGGGCCATCCCGAGACTCTCCATGTTTCAATTACATAATTGAACCTCCGATGAAATACAATATCGAAACAACTAGGAGGATGCCCAGTATAACAATGACCCTCTTGACGTTGCCCAAGAAGTTCATGTTTCCTCCATCGTTCTTACCAATCCGTACGTATTTGACATCCGCAACTTCAATGCGTTGTTCTTCCGTGGAGCTGCTTGCAGCAACGGACTGTGGAGGCGCCGCCTTCTTCTTATGGCGCTCTTCATGTGTTTGTTGAGCTTTGGCTAAATGTTCCCCATGGATAAATTTGTTTTGATCCTTGGGCCAAGTCTTGATTGGGCCATGCTTGATGATGGCCCCCTTCTCGTTGAAATCCAACTTACGCCCCATCTCAGATTCGAGGTATCCCCATAAATCTTTTCTGGGGAACGGAC
>JAUXUE010000081.1 GCA_030681075.1 Candidatus Amesbacteria bacterium
GACAGACAGAAAAACATTTTATTGGAAATGAATTGAGCAGTCTTCATGAGAAGATGAGGCACGAGGATGGATCAATATGGGAAAAATGTCCGAATATAGTTGAAAAACTATTGTTTTCTCAGTCAGATCAGACGGTGGGAATTCAAATTGCAGACCTGTATTGTTATCCGATATTTCATATTTTTGAGTATGATAAAAAATCTTCTGAATATTGGAGATTTAATGAATTGAGTTCGCCTAAGTTATTCAAAGATGGCTTGAAGTATGTTCCTGACATAACGAAAAAAGACCTCCGATTTTTTAGTTGAGGTCTTTTTTCGATGGGCGCGGATTTCCCCGCGACCTCTCACATTGTATAACATATTAGTCAAGAAAAGCAACTTTTTAAATGAAATTAACCGCGCATTGTCTAGTTAAAAATGAAGAAAGGTGGATTTGGTATTCTCTGATGTCTATTTTGGATTATGTAGATGAAATTATGGTCTGGGATACTGGTTCCACTGACAAGACTGTTGAAGTTATTAAATCTATAGACAATCCAAAAATAAAATTCAAGCAGGTAAATCAACAAAGTGCTTCTGAATTTACTATATTTAGAAATAAAATGCTAAATGAGACAAAGTCTGATTGGCTGATGATTTTGGACGGTGATGAAATATGGCCCCAGCAAGCAATCGCTAAAACCACAAAACTTATTAAAAGCAATAAAATTCAAAACTTGGAATATTTAATCCATCCTTATTATGATCTCTTGGGAGATGTTTATCACTATCAAGAACCTAGTGGTGGGAAATATCACCTGGACAAGTATTCAGGCCATATCACTATCAGATTTTTTAATTTGTCTCTCCTCCCAGGACTTCATTTTGGCAAGCCTCATGGCCAGCAGGGAATCTATGACCAAAATCAAACGCTTGTCCAAGACCGCACCCCCCATAAGTACAAATTTATGGATGATTGTGGTTATTTGCACGCTACTCATTTACACAGGTCTGCAAGAGACATTGATGTTATGAAGCGAGATTTTAAATTTAAATATGAATGGGGAAAGACCTTTCCAGCAGATTTTGAATATCCGGTATCCTTTTATCTACCACATGGAATGAATGCACCAACTGCATGGAAACAGGCGGGCCTTTTTTATTGGCTCAACTCTTTTTGGCAGACTCCCTTGAAATGGCTGCGCCGCAAATTTTTCCCCCTGCCTTCAGGTTATTAAAAATACTTTTTCCACCACAGTTCTAACATCAACAGTTTCCAAAGCTGGGGACCAAAATCATTTTTTTCACTATGTTTGTCCAACATTTGCGCGATCTTATTTTTCGGATAAATATTATTGATATGGGATTTTTTGTCCAACAAAATTGACCTGGCATATGAATTTAACTCTTGGGAAAACCATTTTGCCAGAGGAATGCTAAAGCCCATTTTTGGCCGGTGCAGGATTTCTTTAGGCAGAATATCCTCCAGAGATTTTTTGAAAATATATTTTGTTTTCCCATTTTTGACCTTTAAATCAAACGGAATTTGGGCAGCCAGCTCGACCATTTTGTAATCCAAAAGAGGCGACCGGCATTCCAGGGCAACTTTCATACTGGCCAAATCTACTTTAGTAAGTAAATCATCCGGCAAATAATATTTAAAATCGGCGGTCAGAATTTTGTCTCTGATGTCTATCGCTTTGGCGTTTTGGTAGGCGTTTCTGTAAACGTCTTTAGGACCTTCAAAATCAAAATGAGTTTTGTATTCCAAATATTTTTCCAATACGCCGGAGTGAAGACTTTTTAGATATTTTCCCACAGGAAAATATTTTGCCAATGGAGATAATAGATAGTCGCGCCAAAGCTTCAGATGATGCGAATAACCGCTAAAGTTTTCGTCTCCGCCGTCTCCATTTAAAATGACCGTTACATATTGCTTGGCCAGCCTGCTGACTAAATAAGTAACCAGGGCGCTACTGTCAGCAAACGGTTCTTCAAATTGTTCGGCCAGCTCCGGCAGAATATCCACCGACCCGGGTTTTACCTGTAAAACCGTATGTTCGGTATGAAAAATATCTGAAACTATTTGAGCATATTTTGATTCGTCATATTGGCTCTCGGAAAAACCGATAGTAAAAGTCTTAACCGGTTTTGTGGACAATTTTGTCATCATGGCCACAATACTGCTGGAGTCGACTCCGCCGGACAAAAACGCACCGATGGGCACGTCCGAAATCATCCGTAATCTGGTGGATTCTTCCAAAGTTTGTAGTATTTTTGTTTTCCATTCATTTTCCCCTAAGTCAAGTTTTTTGGTGAAATCGATTTCCCAGTAACAATGTTTATTCAAAGTTTTGTGTTTTAGGTCTAAAGTCAGATAGTGTCCGGGTTCCAATTTGTAGATATTTTTAAAACCCGTTTGCGGAGCCGGGACATAACCATAAGCTAAATATGTTTCCAAAATATCAATATCAGGTTCCGCTTTTATTTCCGGCAGAGTCAGTAAGGCTTTAAGTTCTGACGCAAAAGCAAAAACTTTTGGGCTGAAAAAGTATTTGAGTGGTTTTTTGCCCACCCGGTCGCGGGCCAGAAAAACTGTTTGTTTTTGCATATCATAAATTGCAAAGGCAAACATCCCGCGTAAATACTCTACGCATCTGACCCCCCATTTATCATACAACGCCAAAATAACCTCTGTATCGGACTCAGATCTAAAATTATAACCGTATTTTTCCAATTTTTTCCGTTCTTCTTTAAAGTTATAAACCTCGCCATTAAAAGTGATCCAGTATTTGTTTAGGTAGCTCATGGGTTGGTGTCCTGAAGCAGTCAGGTCGATAATTGCCAAGCGACGGTGGACTAACCCCACTTTCTTGTCCGGGGAAATGTATATTCCCTGATCATCCGGTCCGCGGTGGGCAATTTTGTCTGACATCAAAGCCAAATCTCTTTCGTTAATTTCTCCAGATTGAAGATAAATTTTGCCGGCAATTCCGCACATATCTATATGGATATTATATACTTAAGCGTATGCACGATGCGGTAGGAGCTAAAACTTTAGATATTATGGCCGGCGCCAAAAATTACAACCGCTGGCTTTTTGATCAAATCCGTCCCTGGCTGGCCTCTCCTGTGGCCGAAGTGGGAGCTGGTACTGGTACTTTTACTAAAATGATAAGTGATTTGGGACTAGCGGTCACAGCGATCGACTATAATCATCAATATTTAAAAGTTATTGAAAAAAATCATTTGGGGATTTCCACTTTGGAAATGAATTTGGAAAAGCCCTGGCCGCAGGCTTTGAGGGACAAATTTTCCAGCGTTATTGCTTTGAATGTCATCGAACACATCGCCAATGCTTCTCAAGCCCTGGCTAATATTTTTGCTATGTTGCGTCCTTCCGGACGGGTAATTATTCTGGTCCCGGCTCACAGGTGGGCGTATGGCGCACTGGATAAAAATTTAGGGCATGTCTGTAGATATACCAAAATAGGTCTGAAAAATCTTCTGGAGCAAAGTGGTTTTAAAGTAATAAATATGCGTTATATAAATCCGTTGGGATTGATAGGGTGGTGGCTGACGGGAAAAATATTTAATCAAAAGCAAATTAAGTCAAGTCAAATAAAATTATTTGATTATCTGTCGAAGCCTATCTTGTTATTGGAAAAATATATACCGATGCCATTTGGGCTTTCGATTTTTTGTATTGCCCAAAAAGTATGAAAGTATCGATTATAATCCCGGTTTACAACGAGGAGCGGACAATATCAAAAATATTGAAAAAGGTGTCTCTAGCAACACTACCCTCGGGGTTTGTCAAAGAAATAATTGTGGTTAATGACTCATCAAGAGATAGGACTGTTCACGAAATTAAAAAATGTAAAATAAAGATGGTTGTGATTAATCACGCTGAAAATTTAGGTAAAGGAGCAGCCATTATTAGTGGCTTAGAAAAAGCATTGGGCGAGATTGTGTTGATACAAGACGCGGATTTGGAATATGATCCCGAGGATTACCAAAAACTTCTTGCTCCTTTTCAAAATAATCAAACTCAAGTAGTATATGGCAGCAGGTTGATAGATTACCCTCTTAAGCTTTTTGGCAAGCACAAGACTCCCATGCCAATTCATCTGCTGGCCAACAAATTTCTCACTTTCTTAACAAATTATTTATATGGCAGTTCAGTTACTGATATGGAGACTTGTTATAAAGTTATAAACACTAAATTATTGAAGTCTTTAAATATTCAAGCCAAACGCTTTGATTTTGAGCCGGAAGTTACTGCTAAGATATTGAAAAGAGGAATCAAAATAATAGAAATACCAATCAAAGTAAAACCCAGATCATATCAAGAAGGTAAGAAGATTGGTTGGAGGGACGGGTTGATAGCCATTTGGACGCTTATTAAATACCGATTTGTGGCATAATATGGGTATGGTTCCCAAGAGATTACAAGCTGTGTTGTGGAGCGTAAATACAGATAAATTAGATTTGCAGAAAGATAAGGAATATATTGTTCATCAGATATTGGGTTATGGTAGATGGGAAGATTTAAAATGGTTATTTAGTACATATGGTAGGAGCCAGATAAAGGAGGTGTTCGTCAAACATCCCTCAAAAGACTATTATCCGGCAGGGTTTAATTT
>JAUXUE010000085.1 GCA_030681075.1 Candidatus Amesbacteria bacterium
GGGTCACTATTTAAGCAATTTTAACACGAGCGGACTTGTGCTATCATTAAAAGGGATGAATAAGATTATTGCCATTAGCCTGATTGCTCTGGGATTAGTGTCTGCTGGAGTAGGTGTATTTATTTGGTCACAAGGCAAGAAACCGACTGCTGCTCTCAAAGTAGAATCCACTCCACCTTCTTTGGTATTCGTAGATAATATTCAAATAGGTCAGACTCCTGTCGAAAAATTCTTTGTCTCAGGAGAAGTAGCTGTCAAACTTATCCCAAATTCCACCTCATCCGCCCTGCCTTCCTATCAGACTAAAGTCCGTCTGACCAAAGAAACCTATACAATCGTCAAGCGTGAGTTTGGGGAGACAGAATCAGAATCAGCCGGAGAGATTATCTCGCTCGAGCCCCAAAGCTCTAAGACGGCATCGCTTGCTATTGTCACCGCCAGCCCAGATTCGGCTTCGATTACACTAGATGGACTTCCCCAAGGATTTACACCGCTTCTGGTATCATCTGTAATCCCAGGAGATCATCAGATAGTGGTTACGGCTCCAGGATTTACCGAACGAGTCATCTCTGCCAAGGCTGTCGCTGGCTACAAATTGACTATCAATGTCAAATTGGCCGGTCAGACTCAAGTGGCACCCACGCCCACTCCAACCCCGACCCCTGAGCCCAAGCCGAGTCCTGTGGCTATTACTGGGTCTTATGTGACCATCAAGGACACACCAACGGGATTCTTACGTATACGAGAATTACCATCTACGGGGTCAAAAGAGCTGGGTAAAGTCTATCCGGGAGACAAATATAAATTGTTGAGTACCAAGAGTAGTTGGTATCAAATAAGAGTTGACTTGGACGCTACAAATTCGGGCTGGATTTCTTCACAGTACGCGGAAAAATCTGATTAACTTGGGCCAATATAGAGAACTCCCAAAACCATAGTAGCCCAGAGGCCGACAGTAATAAGAAGAGGTAGATCTTGCAAGATGACTTTTTCCGGTGTCTCAGCCTTCGAGCCATCATAAATAATCCGGATATAGCGCATGATGCCAAAGATAACGACAGGAATTGTAGCCATCAGCCATTTGTTGATAGTCAGAGTTTTGGAAAGAAGTATCAGAGTCGATGGGGTAGCGGATGGTCCGGCGGTCTCATAAAAATTAAAGGTAAACAAAGCCCAAGACAAAAAAGATGATGTGGCAAAAATTGATAAGTAGGAATCGAGAATACTGGCAGTGTAAATTTTCATGACTTTCCGATGTGCTATCGCTCCTTGCTCATGCAAAATGGCCATCTCTGCCCGCCTTTTGCCTACAGCCAAAAAGAGTGAAACTGAGATGACACACAGCAAAAACCAAATGGATAAGTGAGCATTGATAATTATTCCTCCAGCCAAGACCCGTAAAAAGAATCCAAGAGCGATGACAAAGACATCAACCACCTCAATATTTTTTAGCCATAAAGAATAGAGTATTTGCATCAGCCAATATCCCCCGACTACCAAGAAAAACAGGGGCGACAACATCTTGGCATAAGTAAGACCCACGATAGATCCTGCGATAAAAATAATTACAGCTAGGGGAATAGGAATTTTACCCGAGGCAATGGGACGGTATTTTTTGAATGGATGTGCTCTATCTGATTCAGCATCAATGATGTCGTTTAAAAAGTAAATACTGGAAGCGACTACCGTAAATGCAATAATACCGGAAATTACGATTCTAAAATCCCGGACGACCCAATCGGCTGGCAAGAGATTGCCTGTAAAAAGAAGAGCCGCAAACAGCGTTAGGTTTTTGACCCACTGCCTGGGTCTTGCGGTTTTCGCGATATTGACCAATAATTCCACCATGCAAATAAGCCGAAAAATAATAAGGCTCCTGTCGCCATTGTAAAGTACTTGGCTCCACTATTCAAATTGAGAGCCAAAAAAGCCAGTATGCCAGATACAACCCAGTAAAAAATGGCAATTCTTCTTTTGCCCCAACCCAGATCCAGCAAGTAATGATGAAAATGTTCATGGCCACCCCAGACGGGGGATCTGCCTTCTGAAATTCTCTTGATAATTACTCTGACTGCGTCTAGTACGGGGATACCCAGGACTAGAAGCATGGCTCCGACTTTGGCAGAAGACAGAATAGCCAGAGTACCCAGGAGAAATCCTGCCAGACTTTTACCACCATAACCCGGGAGCATTTTCTGCGGGAACCAATTCCAAGGTAAAAACCCAAGATATGCTCCAGCTGTAGTTAGAGCTAAGATCATCATTAGATTTTGATTTTGACCTTCGCCAAATCTTGTACCCAATAAAGCCATGGTGAGGGCTGCAATGATTACAAATCCCGGCAATTGGCCATCGACTCCGCTACTCCAACCGACAATATTTTGCATCCAGACGAGCCAAATAATGGCAAGAATCGTGGAAATCCAAAAATCAAACTGTATTACTCCCCCAAAAGGATTGGTAATATACCAGATGCTGATGCCGGAAAAGACCACACAGCAGGCAGCGACAATATTTAATATAAGTCTAAAATAGGGTGAAAATTTTTCTTCAAAGCGGTCATCTATATAGCCCGTAACCGCAAGTATAGTAATCCCGGCGATAATTCCCAAGGTCTGTTGGTTTAGGCCTCCAAATAGAGCGAGTATTGATATGACTGTCAGAGAGATGGGTATTCCACCGCCCCTGGGAACTGTAGTAGTATGAACTACCTTGGGATGTTTGTGTGACTTGGGATCGTCGAGTATCTGAAGTTTTTTGCCATATTTACATACAATTTGACTGACAAGATATGAGGTAATGGCTGCTAAAGCCAGTAAGATTATGCTTGTCATGTAATCATCATAATTATTCTAATAAAAGCCAGAGTACAGACAATTTGGGAGACACCGACTGTGACCAAAATAATACTAACCAAAAATATGTCTGACTTTAATAATTTAGCAAAAATCATACCTACTATTTGGAATGTCAAGATAAGCCCGGGAATCCAGAAAATCCCATATTTCCCAGATAGCTGATCTATTCCCCAGGGTCTGCTGATCCAAAGTGGAATTTCAGGAGGAAGTGTCTGCCAATGAAGAAATATGGTGCCGACAGAGACGACCAAAAGTGATACTGTCAATTGCCATGTCCTAAGCTTTAGTTTGAGCATAAATCTATTTTAGCTTATTTTTTCGGTTACGCGGTATTCTATGTATTTGCCAAGCATCAATCGGGTATGAGCATCAAGCCCGGGGAGAGCGCCAAAGAAAAAGGCAACCACAGGCATGAGGATAAATTCAAATGGTGCAGACCAGGATTTCCAGCGAGGCTGATCTTTTGGACGTGGTGGGCGTTGTCTGAGTTCTACGAAGACCAAAATCATCAAGGCAAACAACAATATTGATAACAAGCCGGACGAAATCTTTGGCAAGGCATACCCGAGGGAGGTCCTTTGAAACACAGGATTAACCAAGGTAACTATAAAGACTCCGGCGGTAATCATAAACCAGTTAATGGGCCAGAGAATATGATCCTCAATGACGCGTATAATCCTCAACAACTTATTAACAAACGAGATGTGGGGTTTGCTAATAAACATCATTATAAATAAAGGTAGGTCGGACACTCCCCAAGCCCAGCGCTTTTTCTGCTGATAGTCGTTGTAAAAAGTCTTCCAGATACTGGACGACTCAGCTGCATCAGCAGAAGACGGTAGGAAGATTGGTTCGACCTCCACCTTGCCGTCGAGAGCAAAAAAAGCCTTGAAAAATATCCTGTAATCTTCCGGAATGACATCAGTATCCCAGTAGCCTATATCGTGAATCATTTGTAGAGATGCTGTATAGTTGGAAAAATTCACTAGGCGATCTTTGCGGGAGAGAATACTGATTTGCCAAATATTGGACAGAGCATTAACAACTCGGCTTGGCATAGGAATACGCCAAATGTTATTGTAAAAGACAATTGCCGGTTGCCAAAATTTGAGATAGCGGTGTGGGTCATCGAGAAACTTGAATGTCAGATAGGCAAAATATTGTCGGTGCAGGATAGCGTCGGCATCATTTGAAGTGATGGTAGTGTAACGCATATCCCAGCCCATCTTGTCTATCAATATTTCTTTGGCCCGTCTAGCTGCCCAGGCTTCGTTGGATGATTTACCCTTGATTTCACCAGGTAAATTATTGGGATGAAGTGTGACCAAGATACTTCCAAATTTCTTGGCATATGCTTTTTGTATTTGATCACAGTAAATTTTGGCAGTTTTTGACCAGCTATCGGCTGCCAAGACAACCCCAATTTGCTGGGTCGGAAATGTCTGACGCGAGAGAGCTTCGACTGTGGTTTCCACCGTTTCTTTAGGCTCGTTGGCTACAAGTATTACTACTATGTGGCGGACTTTTTTCCAGTCTCCAAAGCCAGCTACTTCTTTCATCCAATCGAGATTGGTGGCAGCCTGAATACGAAAATGGGAGACTAGGGTAGCCACCAAAAGCGACAGACCTTTGTATACCCAGAAGACATCAAAGAGAAGGATAAAATAAGCAGTCAGGTCAGGGAAAAAATAGCCTCCCCAAAATAGAAAGGCAATAATATTCCAGCTAATAAAGCCGGGGATGATTTCTAAAAATCTTTTCATATATTAAATAATCTTTTGCAATTTTTATCCGTTGTTTCTTCAATTTGATCAATTGAAGTGTTACGAATATTTGCCAGCATCTGAGCCACTATTTTAACATTTTTGGGTTGATTTATCTTCCCCCTGAAAGGCTCTGGTGATAAATAAGGAGAGTCGGTCTCAATTAACAGTAAATTATCCGGAATTTGCTTGGCCACTTCTCTTAAAGCATGACTTTTTTTAAAAGTCAAAATCCCGCCAAAACTTATATACCAGCCCCTGTTTACACATTCTTTCATAAACTCTTCATTACTTGTAAAACAGTGCAGCATTACTTTTGGATAATTACCCAATATTTTCAATATATTCTTATCTTGATTTCGGTTATGAATGACTATTGGTAAATCAAATTCTTTGGCCAAATCCAAATGTTTTTGTAATAATTCACACTCCCGTGGATTATCTGAATCCAACCCACATTCGCCAATAGCCACTACTTTTGGAAATTTCACTAAATTTCTAAGCTTATTAAAATCATCGTTTGATTCTGGATGAATACCGACGGTAGCAAAGACGTTTTGGTGTGAAGATGCTATCTCAATAGCTTTCTTGCTGGAATCAACTGAAGCTCCCGCGCAAATGACATATTTTAACTCAGAAATATCAAAGGTTTCCAAATCCTGCAAATGGCAATGCGCATCAACCATCCATATATTATACTTAAAAAGTGAGACTAAAATATTCTCTTCACGCCAAAGTTCAATTAAAATACAGAAAAATAAGCCTATTTAAAATCCGTACAACTATCAAATCTCCTCACAACATTATTCCATCATACAAAGACAGAAAATTATTTCAACGAAAATTTAAGAATAAAACACTCGAAGTGGTAATAGTTGATGAAGGCAGTATAATGATAGTAGTTACAGCTTATTATCTATATGAAAATTAAATACGACAAAACGACTGATTCAGTCTATTTTCACTTTAATTCCAGTCCGTATTCTCACAGCAAGAAGATTACAGACGGGGTAGTTGTGGATATATCTAAAACCGGAAAGCCGATGGGGATAGAAATTTTGGATGCTACAAAAGTAATCAAAGGTTTTAATCCCGCCAAGATCCCTTCAAGATATGCTATTTAATTCTGGGGAATAAGCTTGCACCACTTTTGATGGTTGGCCCCACAAATTGAGCCAGAATTTTTTCAGATGTTTCTGGTAAAAATGGCGCCAGGGCTGTGGCGATTCTTCTGATTTGGTGGACATAATCATCGAGCCTGGCTTTGAGCTTTTCAGAGCTGAGTGTCCAGGGTTTGTTTTCCTCAATAGTCTGATCGAGCCTGCCTATCCAACTCCAGATAATACTTAGAGCGTCATTAAACTTAAATTTATCCAGATTTTTTCGGACCTGGTCAAATGGGGCTTCTTCAAATCGCCAAGCATCTGCAGTAAATTCAAAATTTTCTTTCTCACAAAGCTTGGCCACCCGCGCCACCAAATTACCCAGGCCATTTGCTAAGTCGGAATTATAAGCATCATTGTATTTTTCCCAAGTAAAATCACTGTCCTCCCAAGGATGAACTTTGGCGAGTAAGTAATATCTCAATGAATCGGTCCCAGATTTCTTGACTAATTCAATTGGATCTACCACATTACCCAAGCTTTTAGAAATCTTTTGACCATTGGCTGTCATAAAACCATGAATGAATACTTGCTTGGTATTTGGAAGATTGGCCGAGAGAAGCATCGCTTGCCAAATGGCCGTCTGTTGTCTCAAATTATCTTTTCCAGCCGTCTGAATTCCAGGCCAGAATTCGTCGAACTTTTTCAATTCCTTTGGCCAACCTAGAGCAGAAATATAATTTACCAAAGCATCAAACCAGACATACATGACGTGTTCAGGATCGTCTGGGACATCTACACCCCATGGCATCTTAGACTTGAGCCTAGATACACTAAAGTCATCTAGCCCTCTTTTTACAAATTCTCTAATTTCATTGTATTTACTTTCTGGAATTACAAAGTTTGGATTATTTTCGTAAAAATTCAACAGCGGTTTTTGATATTTAGAGAACCTGAAGAAATAATTCTCTTCTTCATACACTTCAAGATTTAAATTTGGGTGGAATTCGCATTTAC
>JAUXUE010000008.1 GCA_030681075.1 Candidatus Amesbacteria bacterium
AAGAGAATTGCTGGCTGCCACTGGGTCGGCTGTCAATTTTGCAGGTAAATTTGTGGTTGTAAATCATGAATGCGGACAGGGCTGTCAAAAACATGCAGTAATAAACACTGAAACCAAGGATATAGATTTTTATGGGCTACAAACTTCTAGTCGTTTGAAATATCGTAGCGATAGTCGGTTGCTAGAAAATATTTATGCTGGCGTAGACAGATCAATATTTTATGAGTTCAAGAATAATCAGATGAACTATTTGTGTGAAACAGAATCAAAATGACAGAGCCGCTGGCGGCTAAAATGAGACCTCAGAATCTAGATGAATTTGTGGGACAGGAACATTTGGTGGGAGTTGGTAAACCCCTGCGGATGGCTATAGAAAATAAACAGCGGTTTTCTTTTGTGATGTGGGGACCACCGGGGGTGGGAAAGACGACTTTAGCTCGAATTTATACCACGGCCCTGAATGCCCCGTTGGTCGAAATATCTGCAGTATCAGCCGGCAAAGACGAAATGCGAAAAGCAGTAAAATCTCCAGGTACTATTTTGTTTGTTGATGAAATTCACAGATTCAATAAAGCCCAGCAGGATTTTTTGCTGCCATATGTTGAAAATGGCGTGATCACCCTAATCGGTGCAACCACCGAAAACCCCAGCTTTGAGATTATATCTCCACTGTTGTCACGGCTTCGTGTCTTTGTATTAAATGAATTGTCGGATGAAGAAATGAAAAAGATCATAAGCAAAGTTTCTCTCGATATAGAATCAATCGATTGGATTACCAGAATGGCAAATGGGGATGCTAGGCAAGCTCTGACTATTATTGACAATACACTTCAATTATATAAAGTAGTTACAGTAGACAACCTCAAAAACACGCTTCAATCTAAACATCTGCGCTATGACAAAGTAGGTGAAGAACACTACAATATTATTTCGGCTTTTATAAAAAGTATGCGCGGGAGCAATGTCGATGCAGCGCTTTATTATCTGGCGCGGATGGTGGATAGTGGTGAAGACCCCCTGTTTATTGCCAGAAGAATGGTGGTCTTTGCATCTGAAGATGTCGCTTCACCTACAGCTTTGGTGGTAGCCAATGCCGTATTCCGAGCCTGTGAGACAGTAGGTTATCCTGAATGCCAGGAAAATTTGGCTGCCGGCGTTGTCTATTTAGCCCAAGCCAAGAAAGACCGCTCGGCCTATGATGCCTATATGAAAGCGCTTTCAGATGTCAAACAATATGGCAATCTGTCAATTCCCTTAAAACTTAGAAACGCTCCCACAAAACTGATGAAAGATTTAAATTACGGCAAGGATTATAATATGTATAATGATCTTGACTTACTTCCTGAAGAATTAAAAGGGAAAAAGTATTATGAGGTTAAGACTTGACAAAGATTAACAAATATTGTTAAATGATAACAATATGGCCACATTAACTATTTCTCTACCAACCCAATTTATTACCCAGATTAATACCGAGGTAAAAGCACAAGGAGCTACCCGCTCGGAATTTTTCCGTGCGTTACTACGAAAATATTTCTTTAAAGAAATTAAATTTGAACCGTTTATACCAAGACCCTTGGACGAAATAAAAGAGGGTATGCTGGAGACTGGCAAATACAACAAAAAATTTGTAAACAGTGTGATAAAGGGATTATCAAGATCTTCATACTATGCGAATAAGTCAGCTTGATCCAGAACTTAACAAATATTTATTAAGACGTAACCTTTCCAAGAAATTTAATAAACAACTAGGTTTATTTTTGGAGAACCCCAGTCATCCTTCGCTCAACACAGAAAGATTGGAACCTAAACAATATAAACTATATTCATTTCGCATAGATCGTAAATATCGCGTAGTGTTTTTATTTCCAGAGCCAGATTTGATTGAGATAGTTGAAATTAATGATCATTATAAGTAACATTGGATCATGAACCTGACCAAAGAACAAATTGATTTACTCAAAGAATTGATGGCAAATTCTGCCCGTAAGGGAAACCTAGCCAATTCGGGTATGGTATTTGAAAACGACAAGCTACTAGCTTCAGCAGAAAGCTGGGTAGTTTCAAATCATGACGCTACGGCTCACTCAGAAAGAATGTTAGTTGAACAAGTATGTAAATCAAAAGAGGCTAATTACACACCAGGTTTAATCATGCTTTCAATTGTTGAGCCATGTACGATGTGTATGAGCGCTTGTTCACAAGCTGGTTATACCAAGATTTGTTATATTATTCCAGCTAGTCGGTATGTGGTAAAGATTCCCTGGATGACGGACGGGATTAAGATAAACAAACAGGAATTGGCCCAAAACTTCTCAGAACCACTAGATTTAGTTAGGCTTACTCAATATGAGGAAGAATTTTGTAAAGTTTTCGAAAAAGCAATGTCAAGATTATTATAATTATGGATCTAAATAAATTACAAGAATTTATCCAAAAGGCTGGAGCGGCAACATATGCTGGGGGAGGGAAAGAGGAAGAAAACCCGGAAAGACCCGGATTTAAGGAATTGGTATATACAGAAGGAGATTGGAATTATAGGGATAGCTATACGGGATTTTTCAGAGCGCGGGGAATGGAAGTCGTGCGTTTTCAAAATATTCCAGTTTGGACTGCGTCCTATGGTGGCGGGATGATTACGGGTAAGGAGGACTTGGCCAAAGTTACCTATTCTTTTTTGAAAAAAGCCATGCTAGCCAAAGACAAGAATATTTTTTCCGGTCGTGGACCAAATCATTTTACAGACGGGAA
>JAUXUE010000013.1 GCA_030681075.1 Candidatus Amesbacteria bacterium
GGCATCATCTCTTTGGTTAAATATCGCTTGAGATTATCGATTGACTTTACCGGAGGATCCCTGCTAGAAATTCAAACGAATGTTAAAAAATCAAAACTGGAAGAATTAGCTAAGGACGAAAAGTTAGAATTATCATCAATACAATCTTCCAGTGATAATGTTTATCTACTCAGACTCAAGGACCTAAGCAATGATCAAAAGATTAAATACTTGGAAATGATAAAAAAAGAAGATGTAGATGTATCAGAAAAAAGATTTGAAAATGTGGGTCCAGTTATCGGAAAAGAGCTAGCCCAGAAAGCCATATTGTCGATAGTTGTGGCATCTTTTGCCATTGTACTTTACATGGCCTGGTCGTTTAGACAAATACCTAAGCCCTATGCGTCGTGGAAATTTGGAATGAGCGCCGTGGTTGCTCTTTTGCATGACGTCCTGGTGGTATTGGGCTTATTCTCGATCTTTGGAGCTCTCTGGCATGTGGAAGTAGACTCACTTTTTGTGACTGCAGTTCTAACTGTTATTGGTTTTTCAGTTCACGATACGATTGTAGTCTTCGATAGAATCCGTGAGAATCTTCCCAAGATGCCACAAAGTACTTTTGAGGAAGTGGTAGATTTTTCTATCTCTGAGACGTTGGTTCGCTCTATTAATACATCGCTGACTGCAGTCCTGACACTCTTGTGCTTATTATTGTTTGGTGGCACCAATATCCGCTGGTTTGTGGTGGCACTTCTAGTAGGTATAGTCTCAGGAACTTATTCAAGTATATTTAATGCAGCTCCTTTGTTGGTGCTGTGGGAAACTAAGAGAAAATAACTCCCCCTGCCCCCTCTTAATTTAAGAGGGGGTGTGCAAATTGCTTTTAATACTTTCAATCGTCTCCCCAATCTTTTCATAAATTTGCTGATTTGAGAATTTCAGAAACCTAACTCCAAAAGCCTCCAAATATCGATATCTGAATTTATCGTAATCAGCGACCGAAGTTTCTTTATGTATCGAACCTTCAATTTCTATGGCCAAATGTTTTGTCGGACAGTAAAAATCCATTACATAGCCATCAACGCTGTATTGCCTGAAAAATTTGAAACCAAGCTCTGATCTACGAAGTCTTTCCCAGAGAATTTTTTCAGCCAGAGTAGATTTTAATCTCAAATCCTGTCGTCTATTTTTTAATGCCGGATTATTAAAGTGAAATTGTCTCCACTTCATGAATATAGTATAGCGTTCTCCCTCTTAAATTAAGAGGGAGATGCAAGAGGGAGTTATAATTGGAGTTCAGTTAATTTGTCTAGCAACACTTCTCTCTCATTTACCAATCCCTTCTCCACTTCTTCAAAAATCATTTGTAAATATTTACCTACCATTGGACCTGGGGTTATATTTTTTAATTCCATTACATCTTTTCCCGAGATTTTTAAATCAGGAATGGAAAAGGGTTGTTTTTGGACTTCCAATATTCTGGCTTTGTATTCCTCCAGTCTCCAGCTGGTGGCCCTAGCTCCACCACCGAGACGGTCTCCTACACGCAGAGCTATCATGTCATCAATATTTTCCAGACCCACATTTTTGATAAATCTGCGGATAGCCGAATCGGTCTGACGTTCATCTACTGTAAATTGATGCCAGCGGACGAGCCTCACAAATTTATCTTTCTCAGCATTGGAAAAACGCAAGCGGTCGGCAATTTTGACTGCAATTTTGGCCGATTCCATCTCATGGTTATAAAAAGTGATAGTACCAGTTGCCAAAATTCTCTGGGTTTTAGACTTACCTACGTCGTGGATTAGAGTAGCAAGACGGGTAATTGGATCTGGTGATTGGCAATGACGCAAGGCTTCGACACTATGCGTCCCGACATCAAAAATATGATGCCGCCCAGGACTTTTTTGCTCAACTACAAATGTTGCCTCCATCTCAGGCAATATCTCAGCTCCCAATCCCGAATTATGTAAAAGCAAATATCCATCTGCTGGATAGGGACTGGCCATGAGTTTCAATAATTCGTCATGGATCCTTTCGGCCGATATATGTCTGATCTTGCTCGCATTTGCCTGTATTGCCTGTAAAGTAGTTGGTTCAATTGTAAATCCAAGTTGTGCAGCAATTCTCACCGCCCTCATCATTCTTAGGGCATCTTCACCAAATCGATCATTTGGATTACCGACACATCTAATCAATTTATTTTTTAAATCTGCCTGACCATTGTACGGATCAATAGCCTCAAATTTATTATTTAGGGCAATTGCATTAATTGTAAAATCTCGACGCTTCAAATCTTCTTCTAGGGTATTTCCCCAAGAAATTTTATCAGGGTGACGGTTATCGGTGTAATTTTCCTCGGTTCTGAAGGTCGTAATTTCGTATGGTCTACCTTCTTCGTTTTTAATACCTACTGTACCAAATTTATTGTCATAAAATCCCTCGGGGAATAACTTTAATATTTCTTCTGGTGTGGCGTTTGTCGTAAAATCCCAATCATAAAGTGGTTTGTTGAGTAGTGCGTCACGCACGACCCCACCTACGATATATATTTCGTATTTAGCTTTTTTGAATTTCTTTAAAATATCAAGAACACCAGCTGGTGGGGTGAGGTTGACTTTCATATAGTAGAATTGTAGCATGACGCCTGACGAAATTATTCAAAAAATACTTGCTCTTCGTGGTATTTCTAACACCGATGAATTTTTTGACCCCTCTCACCCCAAAGACATTAAGTCTCCATTTGACAGTCAACTCGCAATTGACTTAATTAAAAAACATATTAATTTGGGAAATAAAATAATGATTTATGGTGATTATGATGTTGATGGTATTTGCGCGACAGCCATTCTTTGGGAAACCCTCTATTCTGGTTATAAAAATGTCTTTCCCCATATTCCTCATCGAGAGTCCGAGGGTTATGGATTATCTATCAAGGGCATCGATCATTGTTTGTCCCAAAATGCCAAGTTAATTATTACTGTGGATAATGGCATCGTAGCCTTTGATCAAATCGATTATATAAGGCAAAGCGGTTGCGATGTAATTGTCGTTGACCACCATGAACCGGATACCAAACTTCCCAATGCCAATGTAGTTTTATATTCAAAAGATTGTTGTGCTTCCGGTCTCGCATGGTTTTTCTCACGAGATTATTTGAAAAAAGCTATTTCTCTGGAACTCGCCGCAATCGCGACAGTTTGTGATTTAGTACCGCTTCTAAATACCAACCGCAGTTTTGTAAAACATGGATTAGTCGAATTACAAAATACCACGCGATTAGGTCTATTAGCATTGGTTCAAGAAGCCAGTCTAAAAAAGATAGGTGTCTATGAAATTGGATATATGATAGGTCCGAGAATAAATGCCATGGGCAGGCTTGAGCATGCTATCGACAGTCTTAGATTATTGTGTACACACAAATTAGACCAAGCAACCCAATTAGCCAAATTGTTGGGGGAAACTAATAAAATTCGCCAAGATGAGACCAAAAACGCGGTCGATCATGCTCTGGGGATGATTGACGAAAACAATCTTCCTGATCTGATTGTTGTGTCTGACACTGGATATCATGCTGGAGTAA
>JAUXUE010000014.1 GCA_030681075.1 Candidatus Amesbacteria bacterium
GATCAATTATACAAATTCCCAATGCCTCTTTTGAGTTTAAATATTTTTGAAATCTCTCAAGTAGAAACATGTAAGCTATGTGATAGGGATTTTGAGCGGGATATTGTTCCCAATACGATTCCTTGTGTATAACGATTGAATATAATACTATATCTATCCCTTTTAGATATTCACCCACTTCTTTTTCCAATTCATCGTATTTTTGGCGGGAATTCAATTTAAGTGGTGAATTTTCTGTTCGATCTGGGTTGGCATATCTAAGAAAATTTGATTTTATCTCTATATCCGGATTTTGATAATATTTGTACTTTATTTTTCTAAGCTCGTCTTCTATTTTTTGAATTTTTTGCTCGTGAATAATACACCCCGTTAGAACCAGATATTTTTTCCCTCCTTGTGTTATAGGTATAGTATCTCCCGATTCATCAATATACATCAAATCCATAATTTAATTATACATTTTATTCCAAATCCATTGCATCCACATGTATTTTTGCGGTTCGTAATTCAATTCATATTCCCCGTCATTATTAATCCAAAACCCATTGAGTAAACCATAAACCAAGATTGGAGATTGATTATTCAATTTCCAGAGTGGATCGAAGCTCTGGGAAAATACTAGCATTGACGGCTTTTTTAATCCTGATACTTTTAGCTTGTAATGAGTGGAGCTTTGACGGGAATATTCTACCTGAGCCGATTGAATAATAGGAACTGTTTTTGTATCTACCGGTAATTTTGGCATTTCATCTTTGGGCAATATCGCCAGTGCATTTACTACATTTATATCACCCAAGGTAACGATCGTGACTAATCCATCGGAAACCGGTCCTATTTTATGCCAGCCAAATTCCGCTTTAGAATAGTCAAAATATCTATCTGGATTAGTTTTATATCCGGTTAATTTGATTGTTTTTGTGGCTGGATTTTTGATTAAAGTATTTATCGTTCCGATCTTTTGATCCTTTTGAAAAATATTTATCTCTCCCGATCTAGAGCTAGACATTACCCGTGCATATAACATACCTTTGTTTACTGACAAAGATAATTTGTTACTTCCCTCTGAAATAGCCCATCCACCACCATAATCAAAATCCTGATTATCCAAACCATACTTTGTTTGAATAAAGTCTCGCCACCACAAAAAATCTGTAGTTTCTCTCTTCCACCAGCCTTCGCCAAGGCTTCGGCTGGCAAGCCATCCAGACGTATTTGGCGAATTATTCAGTTTTTTGGCAGGAAATATAAAGTTGCTTTGTGGAATTGTGGTCATCATATAATCCAATTCAGACTTGCGGTTTAATATCACTTGATAATTATTGTCTTGTGTTCCCGGTATTTCTTCAGCAAAGATAACGGCATTTTTACTCAAGTCCAAGCCAGTGTTGTAAATGTCATCTGAACCCACTACATAGAGTGTGTTTTCCGCTATCCAAAATAAATCTTGTGATTTTTCAGTTTCAAATAAAGTAACAGATCCAAAATCGTGTCTGGATTTGATCCATGGTAAATTAGCCAGTTGCCCGGAAAAGGTGGCATGATAAAGCTGATTTTCAATCTTCATATCATTTCTTAGTGGATCCATTGCCGGGTATACTAAGTATTTGACACCCAATAAACTTAGCAATTGACCAGAATAGCTTGCTTCTCGTAAATAATTAGTGGTCTCATATTTACCTACAGTTCCAGCTGTAAAGGGTCTTAATCTACCCAAATCTACCGCTTCAGAGAGTGGATGTATATAATCCGAGGGTCCCATGGGATATCGTTTGGGTATCCACAAAGTTCGACTCCAAGCTGAGTCATTTTCAATAATTTTATTTATCTCTTGATATTCCATCTCAAATCGTGGCACCGAAAAAGTCCCGGTCATTTTGTTGGATATTACCGGCCAATTAAAAATCACCATTATTAATGAAGCAATCACCAACACCTTGAAACTTTTTAATTTTCCGATTAAAACCGAATAAGCGAGAGCAATGAGAAAATAAAACTTGACCGGATCACGAAACAAATTAAATCCAGGCAAATTGTTAAATAACCAAGTATAAATATCTCCAAATGGCCAAGTGTTGCCTTTGGCTAGAAAGATAGCTATTCCCAACACCAAAGCCCAATACCAAGTTTCGCGCGATTTTCTATTTAGAAATATTGCTGCTGCAGCAAGGATTGGAAATATTACAAACTCACGGTGCAAATTACCGATCTTCCCAAATATATTGGCATACCAATGTGGTTGCTGAAAGAATAGAGCATGTTTCCAATTGGCGAAGCTCAAAAAATCCACCTGTGTAGCCGAAGCGTACCCCACGGGTAATGTTACGGCCTTGTTGATAATCGCTGGTATCAGCCAGTATGCATGGAAGCCTATCAGTAAGACAGCCGTTATAAATCCTGTCTTAATGATATATTTTAATTCTCTTCGAAATATCAACCAATCCAAACTAACCAGAAACACTAAAAAATACACAATTCTAATGTCAAATATTGACAATAATAACGCTGAAACAGAAAACTTTAGTATCTCTTGCTTTTTGAAAAAATAAATACAAACAGGCAACATTCCATAGGCTAAGGCTAGTGAAATCTGGCCTCCATCAATTAGTAAAATAATAAAGCTATTAGTAAGATATATTAAAGTTCCCAATTTAGATGTAAGCTTGGACATTCCCCACCATCCTAAACCAATCGCCAAAAGCACCATCAATCTTTCCAGAATCGCAAAATTCAGTCCGAGCTTTGCTCCAATTCCAAACGTTAAGTTTAGTGGCCACGACCACAAGACAGATACGATAGATCCACCCAAGCCCGAGTTTACCTCAGGAGACCAGGTTTGGGGAAGATTAAAGTTTGACAGTAAATTCAATTGCGACGGGTAAGGAAAATCATTGGCCACTCTTATTCCCGGTATCAGCCACTGCCAAAATACCAACATTACTATTCCCAAGACCATCCAGCTACTTTTGCTCATTTTTATATGACTCTTGAATTCTTCTAAAAGCTTCAATAATCATTAGAATTGTCAAAACACCAAACCCCGTACTTGATAAAATCTCTGAGTAAGTCGCTTCCTTAAAAATTTCCAATATCATGGATGCCAAGTAAAGAATACCAATAAATATGAACCAATGTTTTATTTTTATGTATTTTAATCTAAAAATTAATGGGGTGATTAATGCAAAAAACAATGCTTGTGTTATGAGCCAAATTTTGTCATATGAAAAACCACTATTTAAAAACCAGAAAAACAGAAAAAATAGTAACAACAATCCGATATTAAACATTTTTTCTACGATAATATTTAAACGAGATAACTATTAATATCATTGTACCAACTATCGACACGATTATCCCTTGATAAAATCTTTTCTGGGGTAAAAATTCTATCTTTATTTTATACTCGCCCGGGCTCTCATTAAGATACCAGAGATTACCATAACCATTCAGTAAAAAGTGCCTATCTTCAGAAACGAGATTCGTTTTCCCATCTTTAATCAAATAAAGTTTCCATTCAGGATGAAATGTTGTTAATAAAGAAAGCGACACTGGCCGATCCAAAGTTAATTCTCCCTCATATAAAGATGGTGAAATTTGATTAAGATTGATATTATTTAAGAGCGCCGTAGCTGTTTCTGTTTTTGGAGATCTAAGTATAATATCATCAGTTAGCAGGCGCTTTACTGAAATGTTTTTGACAGCAAAACTACTTTCTCTGTTGAATACCTTGTTAGCGTTCTTGTCCAGACAGATATTTTTATCTTTTAATATTTCAAAACAATTGTTCCATGGTTCGCCCGTTATCTTTAGCAGGGCCTCTGCGGTATTGATTCTTGGATTTATTGAGGCGGAGGCTGAATTCCAGTAGAAATTATAATTACCCTTGTCAAATAATTTATTCACATCCATAAATCGTTCTCCCTTTATGTCCCAATCAGAATTTTGTTCAAACTGTAAGATGGGACCCTGGCCACTTTGAATCCAGAAGTCGAAATTTACACGATATATGGAACGATTATCAAAACCTGTTATAGGGAAAGAGAGAGTCGAGGACTCTTGCTTAGTTGTGTTGAACACAAAAGTAGGCTCGTCATTCTTGCTGTTTATTATTACAGAACCTGTTGTTTTGAAACTGTCACTATTAATATCTGGTACTAAATTGACTGAGTCAATCATGTTGTAACTAATTTCGTGAAGCCCTACATCTAATATCACCTTATTCAAGGAAAGATAGTCTCCCTCTTGACTGGAGGTGAACATTTTGACTTGATTGTCAATTTGTAAGACTATAATATCCAAGTTATCTTTATAAAAGGATCTATTTTCCAAACTTTTCAATAAGATTTCGTATTCACCTTTTTTCTTAATATCAAATCGATAGACTTTTCGTCCATATTTACTCATTCCAAGATTTTCTCTTAAATCATAATAAGGAATAAACCCCATCTTCGATAGTCTATGTTTCAAATTTTCAATAATTGGCTTATCGCCTAGTTCTTCAAGAAGAATTCCGTGTCTGGCAAAAATTCTTTTTAAGATTACCATTTCTGAATCCTGGACTAAATTGCTTTTGAGCTTTTCATTAATGAGGTTTAGAGCCGTATTAATTTCTTTTACATAATCGGCCATGGTCCGGTTTGCTAATTTAGTATTCCCTTTTTGCGTCAACAAATAAGCCTCTGCTAACCTTTTTCCGGATAAATCAAGCTGAACTAGGTGGCGATCTAAAATGGAAGATGAAAAAAGCATTATTTTTTCCTTTAATAGAATAAGCGGATAAAACATAGAACCAGGCAAAAAACGAGGGTTTGGAAGCTCTCCTAAAGCGTTTTCTTTATAAGCTAGGGGAAA
>JAUXUE010000020.1 GCA_030681075.1 Candidatus Amesbacteria bacterium
CAAAGCCAAAGACAAATTGGAAGCCCTAGGCTATCCAGAGGTTACTGTAGGCAATGCAGACTCCAAAGATTATACCGAAACCAAGGTCTCGATCAAAAAATCAAAAGCCAACTTTTTGGCTGATATCAAGAAAGATTTGACAGGTTACACCTTGGCACAGGATTCAGGCACAGTCACAGAGGATAGTGAGTTTGATGTGGAGATAATTTTGGGGAGTGAATAAATTGTTTCTAGAAATAGACCAGATAAAATCCTACCAAAATTAATATCATTGATACTATTTTTTTGTAAATCATTGTTTTACTTATATCTTCCTTGATAATTTTTGGAAACCACTTAGTTAATGTGAACCCAAATATTAAAAGGATGATTGGTTGTATACTTCCAATTAAATTTACATATGGAACAGAAACCAAAGTAACAGCATATGCCTCTGTCATTTGTGCAAGAATCACTATTCCGTTAACTATGGCCACCAAGCCGAAAACCGGTTTGAGCAGTGTTGTTTGAGCGATTATCTTTCTACGTAGTTTGGGAATAGAAATCAATATGAGTGATCCAATCCCCATCCCCATAAATTGATAGGATAAATTTATCCAATAACTGGACTCTTTTGATACAAATCGGAATAATATTGAAGAAGATCCAAACATTAGTGCAGCCAGTAACATGAACCAAAAGGCTTTTCTCGGTCTAAATATTTGCCCCTCAATTTTATCAGAAGATAAAAATATTCCGGTTATTACCACTATCGATAATCCAACAATTTGTTTGATCGCCATTGATTCATTCAGGAAGAGGACTGAAAGGATGAGTGTAAATACTGGAACAAATTGCATTAATGGTACGACCCGTGAGGTGTCGTCTGAATTTAATGCGATGTAATAAGGAATGGTATAAAACACCTGTAATAAGCCAGCAAATAGTAAGAGAACTATTGAGTCTAACCCTATATACTTAAAACCTGTGATAAGTCCCAAGGTAAGTCCAAATAAGCCAGATATTAATCCTGCTATTGCTGCCAAAGCAAGAGGGTCTTGTATTTTCTTTTCAAGTAAGTATTTCTCAAGAAAATTCACCACACTATAAAACGTGGGGGTTGCAATTGCAAAAACAAACCAAGGCATACAACTATTTTACACTACTTGTATAATTAGGTATGATTAAGTTTGTCTATTTTGATCTTGGGGGAGTCGTAATAAAAGATTTTAGTGGAACAAATAAATGGGAAGAGATAAAAAATGATCTAGGTGTTATAAATCTAGGTTTTGATGATTGGTTTGACAACTTAGAACTATGTTTGGGTAAAAACAGTCTTGATCAAAAATTTGAGAATATCGTAGTATCTCTAAATGACTTTATTGATAGATTTGAATCAAACCCGTCCATCTCGCCGATTATTGATTCAATTCACAAAAAATGTCGTATTGGATTATTGACAAATGCATATCCAAACATGCTAAATCAAATTATTAATAGAAAAATGATCCCAGAATTTAATTGGGACGTGAGTATTGATTCCAGTGTAGTTGGTTTACAAAAGCCAGATCCGAAAATTTATGAATTAGCAGAGAAATTGTCAGGATGTAATCGAGAGGAAATCTTATTTGTGGAAAATACCAAAGGGCATATCGAAGTGGCTAAATCTTTCGGCTGGCGGACATTTTTGTATGATTCCAAAAATTATGAAAAATCAAGTCTGGAATTGTTAGAATACTTCAATGAGGCGCAAAAGTCACAGATATAGATTTCAATTGTTACATGAGTGGTTGGTATCGCATTATGCACCACAGAAAGCAGCTGATGTGGGAGGGGGAAAGGGCTTGTTGGCTTATTTACTCATTCAAAGTGGCTGGGATGTAACTGTTATCGACCCAGCACCTCAGATATTACCCAGGACTTTTAAAAATCTACAAAAAGTGAGAACGACATTAAATATCGATAAGCGCGGACAAATAAACAGAATTGATAAACCGTTTGAAATTGATATGGCTATGGATTATCAAATGCTGATGGGTCTTCACTCACACGGATCAAACCTAAAAATAATTGATGCATGTGCAAAATATAAAAAGAACTTTATCTTACTACCTTGCTGTGTAATTGACGAGCCTATTGAAATTAAAGCAGATATTAATTGGCTGGAATCACTCGTAATCTATGCTGAAGAAAAAGGATTTAAGGTGGGTAGGGAAATGCTAGGTTTCAAAGGTCAAGATACTATAATTTATTCACTATGATACGTTTTCATGGAGCCTCGGAGAGATTTGAAGTGGTGGCGGATTTTGTTTATCAAAGATTTGCTAATTCTATTAAATATATTGCTGATGTGGCCGGTGGTCAAGGAATGCTAACCAGAATTTTAAACAAAAAATACAATTATGAAGCGGAAGTAGTGGACCCTAGGGGATGGACACTCAAAGGTGTTCCAAATAGACCAGAAGAATTTAGCCCCAAGATTGCCGATTATTATGATTTGATTGTTGGATTACATCCCGACGAAGCAACCAGAGCAGTGGTCGAATCCGCATTAATAAAGCCTGTATTGATTATTCCCTGCTGTAATTTTTGGGACAAAAGCCAGAAACTCGGCCGTGAAGCAATGCTTTCTGAATTTATTAAATATTTTGATGAACATAATGTTAAATGGGAGAAAATAGTGTTTGATTTTAAGAGCTCAAAAAATGTGGGATTGGTTTCTTTTCCTAAGGGTGTAAAATAGGGGTATGTTTAAATGGATTGCGGGAATTTTAGCAATAATTGGAATTTTATGGCTTGGAAGTCTTAGATCCAATTGGCCAAAGCCTTCAATGGGGGAAATCTGTAAATCTCTTCCTCGGTTTGAAGATTATGTGGTAGAAAGTCTAGGTGGAGTGATAGGTGTGATTGACCTTGATAGTAACAAGATGGCCAAAGAGGAGATGGAAA
>JAUXUE010000027.1 GCA_030681075.1 Candidatus Amesbacteria bacterium
GCATCCAACAAATGCCATTTACGTACAATCTCTGCAGTCTTGGGAGAAAATGTCTTTTTCATTTGGCAGGCTTGGCAACTACTTCGTCATTTAAAATCAATTCCATGCGGACTATTGGGGCGTTGTCACCAACTCTATAGCCTTTTTTGATCATCTTGGTATAGCCTCCGCTTTTGGACTTGATTCGAGGGGCTATATTGTGGACCAGTTTGTCTATCAGCTCTTTGTCTGCTACTACTGCCTCAATTGCCCGGATATCAGTAAGAGTCGCCCTCTTGGCTTTGGTGATAAGATCCTCAATCAAGCCACGGACTGCCTTAGCTTTGGCTTCTGTAGTTTCAATAGCCAGTGATCTAATCATTGCTCCAACCAATCCCTTGAGAAGTGCTTGACGCTGATTAGTATCGCGGCTTAATTTGGTACCGAATACACTGTGGATCATGTGAGTTTATGGCAGGACAAGACCGCGTTGTGCCATTGCGGCTTCAATCAACTTTACTGATTTGCTTCCGACATTTTTTACTTTAGCTAATTCTTCACGGTTTGTAGCATAGAGATCATTGACTGTCTCAAATCCCGCTTTCTGAAGAGCATTGGCAATTCTGGTGGGTAAATCTAGCTCTTCTATAGAAAGTGCGCCACCTGCAACTGTGGGCTGTTTTTGAGTCGTAGCTGGAGCAGAGACTGGTGCGGCTTGGGGATTTAGGACTGCTTTGAAATATTCAACCATAGTGGTTGATGCATTGTCTAGTGCTTGCTGGGGAGTTAGTGTCCCGTCGGTGGTAATATCCAAAATCAATTTATCAAAATTTGTAATCCGACCGACCCGTGTGGCTTCAACTGAAACATTGACTCGGACAACTGGCGAAAATGTAGCATCGACGGGAATTAAACCAATTGTAGTACTTTTGCGGTCTTCTGCTGGAGAATAGCCATAGCCTGTTTCGACACTGGCTTCCATTTCAAGCTTGGCTCCTTTGTCAGTAAGGTGGGCAATGACCAAATCCGGATTGGCAATTGATGCACCATTTGAGCATTCAAAATCGGAGGCCTTAACTACGGTTTCACCTTTGGCTGACAAAGTCAGTTTTGTAGGTTTATCACCACTATATTTAACCTTGACTTGCTTTAGGTTTAGAACTACGTGTACCAGATCTTCGACGACTCCGGGCAAAGTACTAAATTGATGACTGGCGCCAGATATTTTTATAGTGGTAATGGCAGCGCCAGGAATTGAAGAATATAAAACTCGGCGAAGTGAGGTTCCGAGCGTCTGTCCAAAGCCTTGTGGTAGTGGCTCAAAAGCAAATCGTGAACTATTGGTCCCTTGATTGTTGGCTGAAATAGTAAATTGTGGTTTCATGTAATTTATCTGGAATAAAATTCGACAATTAACTGTTCTGAGACTGACTCAACTGTATCAAGCCTGCCAGGCTTGGAAACAACCCGTCCTATTATACCCTGTCGGTCAAGCCATGTGGGGACGGATAAATTCTCACGAGCCCGAACCAATGATTCGGATAGAGAAACTTCATCTCCAATCTTGACCTGATAGGATGGAATATTTAATTTTTTGTTATTTATCTTGACGTGACCATGACCCACTACTTGGCGAGCCATATTTCTAGTTGGAACTAATCCAAGTCTGTAGACTACATTGTCAAGACGCATTTCCAGAAGTCTCAACAGATTTTCTCCAGTATTTCCTTCGAGTCTGGAGGCTTCTGTCAATAAACGCCGGAATTGTCTCTCCATTATACCATACATTCTGCGTACTTTCTGCTTTTCTCGAAGCTGCTTACCATAGTCAGAAACTTTGCGGACGCGCTTGGCCCCATGCTGGCCAGGTACTTGGGTACTTCTTCTCAATTTGTTTCCCTTGCCAAACAAATCTACTCCCTCTCGTCTGGATAATCTATTTTTTGGTCCAGTATAATGTCCCATATTACCACCTAAAATGAGCAAAGGCTTTGTTGGCCTCGGCCATGCGATGAGTATCTAACTTCTTTTTGACAGCTGCACCCAAGTTTGTCTGGGCATCAATAAGTTCTGCTACCAATTTCTCGGCAAAGGTATGATATTCCCGACTTGGTCTGGCTCGGGACGCTGTAATAAGCCACCTTAGTCCTAGTGCCTCTCGTCTATCGCCTCTGACTGGTGTCGGCACTTGATAGGCTGCTCCACCGATTCGCCTAGCTTTGACTTCCATTTGGGGTTTAATATTTTCCAAACTTTCAGTAAAGACTTCCAAGGCATCTTTGCTCGTCTTTTCAGCCAAAAGTGTAAAGGCTTTGTAAACCTGTGTCTGAGCTGCTGATTTCTTACCGTCTCTCATAACCCTGTTTATAAGACGGGTAACTAACCGGGATTTGTAAACCGGATCTGGTTGTAATTCTATTTTTGTACTTTGTTTTGCTCGCATATTTTTTAGGATGCCGCAGCTGTCGCTGGGCCACTGGTTGATTTGGATCCGTATTTAGATCTGCCTTGCTTGCGGTTTTGGACACCACCGGCATCGTATTTGCCTCGGACAATATGATATTTTACACCAGGAAGATCTTTGACGCGACCACCGCGGACCAATACTATACCATGTTCGGCAATATTGTGTCCTATTCCCGGAATATATGCCGTCACTTCAGTTTTGTTTGAGAGCCTGACTCTGGCAATTTTTCGCAGAGCTGAATTTGGTTTTTTGGGAGTCATGGTTTTGACTATTGTGACCACTCCTCTTTTGTACGGACTCATATTGGAAATCGATTCGCGGGTCTTGGAGTTGAAAGACCTTCTCAGAGCAGTCGCTCTGACTTTGGCATGCTTTGGTTTGCGACCATGCCTGACTAACTGATTAATTGTTGGCATAAAACGCTCTCTCTGGGCTTGTGGGAATAAGCCTACCAATAATTACATTTTCTTTTAGCCCCAATAGTCTATCGATCTTTCCCTCGACTGCAGCTTCTGCCAGTTGACTCGTGGTCTCGATAAACGATGCAGCAGAGAGCCAAGATGCTGTCTTTAGAGCTGACCTGGTAATACCCAAAATTACTACCTGGGCTGTGGCTGGCTCACCTCCAGCGGCTAAGACTCTGGCATTTTCTTCTTCAAATCCGGCTCTATCCAAGATATCACCAGGTAGTATGGTGGTATCTCCTTGGGTCAAGACTCTGACCTTGTCACTCATCTTGCGGACAATTGTCTCAAAATGTTTGTCATGAATACCCACTCCCTGGGATTCGTAGACCAATTGAATTTCCTCGATCAAATATTCTTGAGCACCTCTTAAGCCTCTGACTTCCAAGACATCTTTGATATCCAATGAACCTCCGGCCAGCTGAGTACCGGCTGCCACCAATTCCCCTTCACTGACATTTAATTGAGAGGTCAGGGGGATAATATATTCGCGTTCTTCGACCGGCTTGACTGTAGTATTTCTAACTCTGATCTTATATCCCTCGTCAGTCTCGGTAATTTCGACATTACCAGATATTTCGGCCAGTGGACTGACTACCTTTGGCGTTCTGGCTTCAAACAGTTCCTCCACACGAGGAAGACCTTGGGTAACATCAATTGATCCAGCAGTCAAAGCTCCGCGTTTTCCGTGGAGAGTCATCTGAGTACCTGGTTCACCAATACTTTGGGCGGCGATTACTCCCATCGGATCACCGACTACTGCCATCGCCATAGTGCTTAAATTCCAGCCATAGCAAGTAGCACACAACCCATATTTGGCTTTGCACATCAATGTGGATCGGACAACTACTTCTGAAACTTTTTCTTTCTCCAACAAGGCTTTCTTGGTATCGTCTATGACTTCTCCAGCTTTGATAAGAACTTTGTTCTCTAGCTTGACATCTTGAGCCAAGACTCTACCAAAGACTCTCAAAGCAAAAGCTTTACCACGGGATCCTGATTTGGAAATGGTTATTCCGTCTGTAGTTTTGCAATCTTCCAAACGAATCAATGCATCGTGCGAGACATCTACCAATCTTCTGGTCAAATATCCGGCATCTGCTGTTCTGATGGCTGTATCTGACAGACCTTTGCGTTCTCCACGGGTAGCCGAGACATATTCAAATGTCGAAAATCCAATACGATAATTGCTTTTGATAGGAAGGTCAACAATGCGACCGGTGGGATCGACAACAAGACCCCTGATACCAGACAATTGCTTGACTTGCTCGCGTGAAATTCTACCTACCTGAGCATCAACCATAAGTCTTATTGGATTTCCGATACTATATAGACTCCAAGTCTTATCAGCAATAGATTCGGTAGCATCTAGCCACAAGCTTTGTGACAACCTTTTCTTTTCTTCTAGAGTAATCAGTCCCATTTCAAAATTATTATTGATTTCAGCGACTTTGGCATCGACTTCGGCAATAGCTTCGTCTCGACCCACATACAATTCACAATCGGTAATACTGACTGATATTCCGGAAATTGTACCTGCCCAAAAACCTAAGTTTTTGAGATCGTCGATCATCTGGGCAATCCTAGTTTTATCAAGCAGAGTAAAGGCTTTGTTAAAAAGTGATACGACAACTGATCTCTTGGCAGCTTCATTGACAAAACGCAGTTCAATTGGCAAGACTTCATTAAACAAAAGTCTACCAACGGAAGTCTTGACAATAACACCATTCATATCAACTGAAATTTCTTGGCGTAATTTAATATTCTTTGAATGATAAGCAAGAATCGCTTCCTCTGTCGTAGCAAAGGCCGACTCTCGAGGTGCTATTTGACTATCGATTGATGTCAAATAATAATTTCCCAGAGCCATTTCCTTGGTCGAAGGAATTGCCACAGGGTCACCGCTGGAAGGCTTCCTTAAATTGTCTTGAGGCATCATTAGATTTCTGGCTTCTTCGACAGCTGAATCACTGATAGGAACGTGGATTGCCATTTGATCTCCGTCAAAGTCAGCGTTGAAGCCTGAGCAGACACAAGGATGAAGCCTGATGGCCGAACCTTCGACCAAGACTGGATAGAAAGCCTGAATAGACAATTTGTGCAAGGTTGGGGCGCGATTTAGGAGTACTGGATGATTCTTGGTAATACTTTCCAAGATATCAAATACTTCGGGTGGTCTACTTTCCAAAATATTTTTGGCTGATTTTACATTTGGTGCTAAGCCCTGAACAATCATTTGGCGAAGAACAAATGGCTTAAACATTTCAAGAGCCATTTCTTTGGGGAT
>JAUXUE010000029.1 GCA_030681075.1 Candidatus Amesbacteria bacterium
TTAACTTGTCTCCAGACATGTATTAATAAAACACCGAGTTCCCCCATTAACCACTCATAGTATTTTGGGGTGACGTGATCTATTTTCCAAGAGAATATGCAGGGAGTGTCAGAGGTGTGAAGCTTGCCTACTTCATCTTCAATTTCCTGATATTTTGATTCAAGTGATTTGATAATCAAAATGACTTCATTTGCCTCCTCAAATTCTCCTGTTTTTGGTGGCCAGAAATATAAAGATTTCATTCCAGGGATTACGTTTATACAAGTACAGAGTCTCTTGTCCAACAAAGCTTTACCAATAAACTTGGCTTGTTCCACATCTTTACAAGTCACATAAACCAAAATCATATCTGTCATATTATTTTTACTTTAATTTCTCTAACTTTAGCAATGCCTTTATCAGCTGTATAAAATATACTTACTTTTTCATTTATAGCCGTAGCCAAATGTATACAATCAGGAGTCGGTAAAGAATATTTGGCTCGTAATTCGGCAGCAATATAAGATACCTCTGGAGAAAAATTTACCATATTCAAATATGTAACGTGATTTTGCAAATTTCCATATATATTTATCAATTGTTCATGTTTTTCGCGCAGAGGTGCCACCAACAATTCCATTGTGAGTAATGGCGAAGCCACGATTTCTGTATTATCTTCAGACGAATCTATTAGTAATTTTTCGACTTTTTTAGAAACACCAGAACCACCTTCAAAAAAGGCAATATAGAGGTTTGTGTCTAAATAGATTTTTTGTCCCATGCAGATCTTTCTTGTACTAGATACTTTTGGCCTCCACCGTATTTCTTGTACAAATCTTTTCCGATACCTCTTAGGGATTTGAGCATGACTGTCGAGGCGGGAGTGATCCTGACATACTTGACACCCAATCTATCTTTTATCGTTTCCCACACCATTTGAGCTCCAGCTACCAAACCCAACTCGTTTCTAATTTGGACGGGTACAGTTGTTTGACCTTGAATAGATAAAGTACTTTGATACATAATTTATGTATACGCTTATTCTTTACTTTTGTCAAGAAGTAAATTCTCCCCTAAAAAACTTCCTGACTTATTTACCACATCCACAATTTCCTCTGGTGTATTGGCTTTATCGGTTATGAGGAAGAGTATAACATTTACAGGCTATCTGCTTCTTTTTTCAAAATCGGATCGACGTTGGTGTATCCGCCGTCAACTACAATATTTTGCCCATTGATAAAGCTGGCTCCATCGGATAACAAAAATGTAACTACAGAAGCTATTTCTTCGTGTCTGGCGTTTCTTCCCAGAGGATTATTATCCATGGCTTCTTTAATGGCGGGAGAATCCATACCAGAGCCAACCCAGCCCGGAGAAACCGAAACTACTCTCATTCCTTTTTTACCAAACACATTACCCAAACTTTTTGTCAAATTTATTAACCCAGCTTTACTGGCAGAATAAGACAGACTTGCAAACGATCCCGTAAGGCCGTCAGTACTCGCAATGTTTACTATCACCCCCCCGGAATTAAATTGGTTTCTCAGACTATGACTCAATATAAATGGGGTGTGAAGATTTACTTCTATAACTTTGTCCCAATTCTCAATTTTTAGATCGCCAAACTTCTCAAAGACTATTGTTCCAGCATTATTTACTAGCCCGTCAAGTTTCAGGTTCTTGATTCTTTGGAGAAAATTCAGAGTTTGTTTGCGATCAGAAAAATCCACTTGATATATTTCCAAGTTTTTTAATTCGAATTTCAAACTCTCTGCTTCTTTTTTGGATGTATTATATGTCCCATGAACAAAGTAGCCGTCAGACACAAGTTTTCTAGCAATTGCTCGTCCTATTCCTTTTGAGATTCCTGTCACGAGTGCGGTCTTCATAAAAATATTATAACTTATTTTACAACTTCATAATGCAGTTGGATAGTCTGGGAGCTGAGGTTTTTGGTTTCTAGAAGTCTGAGTTTCTGTTCAAAATCACCTGCATTGAAGAATGGCATACCCTCGCCAAACAATAATGGCTCGATATCCATATATATTTCATCCACCAGCTTTTCTTTCATAAATATTCCAAAAGTTTGACTCCCGCCACAGACTACGATTTCCTTAAGTCCAGCTTGTTTTGCAATTTGGATCGCTTCTAGGGGAGACTTAGCCAGTTTGATATTTGGATGTTTTGTCTCAAGATAATTTTGGTGAGTTAATACAATATGTAATCCATCTGCATTTGGCCAATCTGTCATATTTCCACCATTAAAATTATCAAATGTGTGTCTTCCCATGATGACACCCCCTGCCTTTCGGCAAGTAGTATTAAAGCAGTCGAAATCTTCAGGCGATGGCCAGTCGGAATTTCCATCAATCTTTGCTACCATGCCATTTGCAGTAAGCGCCGCGTATAAAATCACTTTCATGACTCCATTATAGTGAATTCAGATAAGTATACAAATTTGCCCTTTACTGAAATAGCTTTTTTACTTTGAATCTATGCTAATTATATATTAAAAGTCATTTCGATAATTACATATATTTATGTAGTAACTGAAATGACTTTAAAAACTCATTTGTTCATGATATAGAGAGAAGTTACTATTTATTAATTAAATAAGCTCCAATAAACATTATTACTATGGCCAACATCTTTTGAACCAATATTTTTCTTGAAATATTTTCTTGACTAATCTTTGGTGCAATTAGGGTTAAAAAGACTCCAAATATAAAGACAAAGAGAGGTTGAAGTCCATTTACTATCCAAATAAGAGTGACTGGTGCCAGAAGTGATGCAAAATTAAATGAGGCTTTGGCAATAATATTTACTACTTCATTTATTCCATTGATTGTAAGCACAGAGATCTTGTTTGTCTTTAGGATCTTAAAAAACTCATTACGGTACGATTTAACAAATACTAGCAGTAATGACGCAAATATGGCAAATCCAACATATTCCCAAAAACTCGTCACCCAAAAACGAGCATTGATGGCGAAGTATTTAAAAAACAAAAAATTAATTGCAAAAAGAAATGATGATAGAGCCATAAGTAAAAACACTTCTTTCTTGAGCTTAATTTTTTTATGTACTGTCAAGTCCAATGACATAAAGATTGCCCCTGATATTATTAATGTTCCACCGAGCAATTGCATCGATGTCAACGTCTCACCAAGAATAAAATATCCTAAAACCAATGAAAAGACTGGCACCATCTGAAAAAGAGGAACTGCGATAGAAGCCTCGTCTCTTTGAAGCGCATAAAAATATGGCAATACGGCCAATACATAGAAAAATCCGTTTAACGA
>JAUXUE010000034.1 GCA_030681075.1 Candidatus Amesbacteria bacterium
AAATGTAGTTGAAATTTTATCTCAAGATGGATTAGGGGATTCATTAAAACTTAAATTGGACAAAGGGGGAGAAGTAATATTAAATATGACTTCCCCAAATAATTTAAAAACCAATACGACAACTTTAAGTACTCCTTAAACCCTCACTGGCATGATTAAGTGAATTAGAGACTCATCTTTTTCTGGCACAAAGACCGCGGGAGTAGTGGATTCATTGAATTTCATAATTATCCGCTCACAACTCTGGGAATTGAGAAAATCCACCACATATTTATAATTAAATGATATTTGTAGTTCATCCCCTGTTACTTCGGCTTCTACAATACTTTCACTTTCCCCTGTCTGACCCCCTGTTGCCAGAATTTTGAATTCTGAAGTATGAATTATGAATTTTACAATATTATTACTTTCACGAGCAAAAATACTGGCAGCCCTGACCGCCCTTAATAGTTCAGTCCTGTCTACTACAACCTGTGTCCTGAAATCTTTGGGAATTATCTTGTCGACATCGGGAAAGTTCCCCTCCAGAATTCGGGAAATTATCTGAGTCTTGCCGGTGTCAAAGATGACTTGGTTGTTTTGGGCCATCAGATACATACTCACATCCCCGTCTTCCACTACCCGGGCTAGATCTTGAATAGTATGTGATGGAAGAATCAAAACAGTGCTCAGAGAAAAATTCTCAGTACTCAAAATTTCTTTTCGACTCAACCTGAATCCATCGGTGGCTACGACTATTAATTTCTTATCTGTTTTGGCAAATCTTACCCCGGCCAACACTGGACGCGATTCGTCTGTGGCTGCAGCAAAAGCCACTTCATATGCAACTTGCTTAATTAAGACTCCGTCAATTTTTATCGGTTCACCAGACAAATTGGGTACCAAGGGAAATTCTGTAGAAGATATTGTCGACAGGGTCGCCTGAGAGCTTCCACTTTTGATTTTTATCTTTTCATCTTTAAAAGATAATTCAACCGAAGATAGAGGAAGTGAAGATATAAATTCAGCAAAGTTTTTAGCTGGGACTGTGGTACTTCCCTCAATATCGACCTTTCCTCCAATATTGACTCTAATTCCAGTTTCCAAATTGGTCGCAGTCAAAGTAACACCTGTCTTCTCAGCTGTTATTAAAATATTAGCCAAGATTGGCAACTGTCCTTTGTTTGAAGTGTATTTGGAAACCAAATTTACACCCCAAGCTAGCCTGTCTTGTAATATAGATATTCTCATATTTAAATAGTAGTCTTAGTAGTAGGTATAAGGGATAAGTGAACAAAATGCAAGAAGTGAATTTGAGTTTTGGGTTTTGTTTTTGTGGATTATCGCCCTAGACCTATGTGGATAACTCGGTGCACAAGACTTTATAATTATTCAAATCTAATTGAAAATTGAAAATTGAAAATTGAAAATTATGCATTATCCCCCCCAATCCCCAATCTTTTCCTCAAAGTGTGGATATCGGATTCAATTTTGGTATTAGTATCCAACAACAGCTGGATTTTTTCTGACCCATGCATGACGGTCGTATGATCGCGCCCGCCCAGGAGACGCCCTATTTCTTCAAGAGGGAGCTTGGCATCGAAGCGTAGTATAAACATTAATATTTGCCGAGGCAAGACAATATGGGCTGATCTCCTATCTCCTTTTATCTGCTGGACACCGATATTGTAAAAGTCGCTGACAAAATTGATAATTTCCATGGGAGTAATAACATGATTGTTTGAGACTCTCGGGTGCCTAAGCTTGAGTATTTGCAGGGCTATGTCAAGGGTTACCTCAGATAATTTCTCTGAATCTAGTTTTGCCTGAAGTTGCATCAAAAATCCCTCGAGTTCCCGTAGTCCCTTGACATGATCGGCCACCACTTGAGATATTTCCGGGGTTAATTCAATTCCTCTTTGTTTTGATTTGATAAGCAAAATTGCGCTGCGAAGTTCAAAGTCAGGTGCTCCCACATCCACAATCATACCTGCTCCAAATCGACTTTTGAGCCTGTCTTCAAGCTTGGGAATGTCAGACGGGGGCTTATCTGAAGTCATAACTATTTGGCCACCGGCCTTTTGGATAGCATTGAAAGTGTGAAAGAATTCTTCCTGAACAGTGGGTTTACCCGCGATAAATTGGACATCGTCGATCATTAGAAGCTTTACTTTCCGATATTTGGCACGGACCTTTTCGGTCGATTTGTTGCGGATAGCCTCTACCAATTCATTGGTAAATTCTTCACTGGCACAAAACAAGATAGCCGTCTCCCCTTTTTGAATAAGTGTGTTGCCAATCCCCTGCATTAAATGAGTTTTACCTACTCCTACTCCACCATATATAAATAGTGGATTGTAAGCAGCTCCAGGACTCCTACCCACAGCTGTGGCTGCAGCATAGGCCATTTGGTTACTGCCCGATACTGCATAATTGTCGAAAGTAAAATCAGCTCTCAAGCCGGTCCGTTTAAAGCTTTCGCTGTTGGTATTATTTTTTTCTTCAAACAAAGGAAGGTCTTCTTGAGTCTTTGGGGCTTTGGCAATGATTTTAAAAACCAATTCACATTTTTTAGACATCAGTCTTTCTAGTTCGGCGACGATCTGGCCATAATATCTCCGGTCTAGAGTTTCTCGGATTGATGGATTGGCGACACCTATCTCACAAACCAATCTCTCCCCGGCTTCAGCACTACTTATCAATTCGGTGTTTTTGAAATAAGTGGCAAAAGTTCCTGGAGTGACAATCAGTCTAAAACTTTCTAAAACAGCGGCCCAAATTTTATGTCTGTCCATGAGATACATTTACACCAGTTATCCACAGAGAGTCAAGTGGCAATTACTATGTTATAATTTATTCATGGTCAAAAGAGATTGGCAACCAAAGAAATTGAAAAGAGTGCGCAAGCACGGCTTTATGTCTCGAAATGCTACCAAGAAGGGCCGTGACGTCATGAAGAGACGCAGACTGACTGGTCGCAGGAAACTTTCTGTTACATCTTCTGGAAAGTAAATACTATGTTGCCTAAATTTAGGCGCCTATCTAGAAGAGATCTCAATCTGTGTATTAATACCGGCAAAACTTTGCGCTTTCCAAACTTTTATCTAAAGTATTTGTCTAACAACCTCACCTATAGCCGGTTTGGTGTTGTTACTTCCACTAAACTCGCCAAGTCAGCGGTTGTTCGAAATAAATTACGCCGAGAGATATATGCTCAGTGCTCAGTGCTCAGTGCTCAGGGTTCTGATAATTTTGATATTATTTTTTTCCCTCAAAAGTCCATGTTAAACTTGGAGCATGAAGAAATTGGCATTGTGGTTAATAAAGCTCTATCAGAAATTT
>JAUXUE010000039.1 GCA_030681075.1 Candidatus Amesbacteria bacterium
TAATTTAGGCAAGAGGTTTTTATAAAGTTTAATTTTTTCAGACTTGCGCATGGTAGCATATCTGGGTGAAGGTGATGGTAGGCAAACAGATTCTATAGCTATGTCTTTAAATACTTTTATAAATAAGTTTTCCACATATCTACTCGTAAAGAATATTTTTTCGATCTTGTTGTTAGTAATAATAGTTCTTATTCCCAGTGTATTATAGACAATATTAAATAAGTTGACATCCAAATTGCTATTTTTCTTTCTTTCACAAGAAAAAATGATATCAGCAAGCGCCATTTCTAAACGAACAAACAATCTTTGTTGTTGGTCTTTGGTTTTGAGTCTTCGGACATAAACCTCCTCCATGATTGGCCAAAAATGATTTCGACCATTGGCATAAAACCAGTCATAAGGATGTGTGGGTTTAGTCACAAAACTCCCCAACATCAAATATTTTATTTCCTTGGGTACAAAGTCACCAAATGGATGTGTTTCAATCATATTTTTGCTGGGAGACTAGGATTTGAACCTAGATGAACAGATTCAGAGTCTGCTATCCTGCCGTTAGATGATCTCCCAATACTCCAATTTTAACATTGCCGCGAAATTACTTTAACAATTGTTCAATCTGAATCTTCAGTTTGGGAATTTCGTTGGTTACGACATCCCAAACAATCTCATAATCTACTCCAAAATAATGATGAATCAAGCGGTCTCTCATTCCAGCCATAGCTTTCCAGTCAACATTGGGATGAAGTTCTCTATAATTTTGGTCTACTTGTTTGGCTGCCTCCCCAATTATTTCCAGACTTCTGGCAAAGGCCCGCATTTTTGTCTCATCTACCAAAAATTGCCCCGCGTGTAAATTTTTTGTTTCGGCTAACAAATAATTAATTTCTATGAGGATATGATTGAAGTATTCTTCAGGTTGTTTGGACATATTCGACCTCTTTTTCTATATAAGGAGCGATAAATGGGCTTAATGATTTAGTGGTTACGATTTCTACCTTTCGGGCTACTAATTTTTCAGCTAATTCAGCAGTTTTCAATAAATTGCGATAATTTTTTTGTCCTGGTCTAAATTCGACCAACAGATCTACGTCACTGGTAGTTGTTTGATCCCCGCGCACAAAAGATCCAAACAGTCCAATTTTACTAGCTCCAAGACTACTAAAGGCTAGTTTGTTGGCGTTTATTAAACTTAAAATCTGCTGCTTAGAGTTAACCATAAATATATTATACACCTATATTTTCCGTAATTTCGCCACAAAGAAGCCTTCCATAATCGGACTGGGATTGATGCGCTGTGTTGAGATTAGCTCGATTCGATCCTTTTCTTTTTCCAATAGCCATTCAATTACTTGTTCATTCTCACGAGTATTTAGTGTGCAAGTGGAATAAACGATTGTGCCCCCTGGTTTGGTACAGCCAAATGCAGATCTCAGGAGAAATTTTTGCAATTGCGCTAGTTCCTTGACCTTGGCAGGTGACCAGTCTTTGTATGATTTTGGATCAAGCGATGAAAATCGGCCTTCCATGCTACAGGGAACATCAACCAATGCTTTGTCAAAATAATCAGGATATTTTTGCCACAGAGTTTGGCCCGACGTATTTATAATAGTGGTATTGGTTACACCCAAGTTTTTCAAGTTAGCCTCTAGTTTGTAGATTCTAATCCGGCTATTATCGTTGGCAATAATTTGACCCGTATTTTGCATCAGAGCTGCCATTTGTGAGGTTTTACTTCCAGGTGCTGAGCAAATGTCCAAAATTATTTCATTTGGCTTTGGATCCAAGATAATGGGAGGCAACATACTGGATAGCCCTTGGACATATATTTCTCCTTTTTTATATATATCTAGTTCTTGAATTTGGCGGAGTGGATGATTGGTTATGAATGCTCCATCGTGTACTGTATATTCAAAATCAAGCTTTGATTTGATGGTTTCAAAGTCTGATTTCAGAGTATTTACCCGAAAAGTGGTGGGCAAAATACGGTCAAAGTCCGAAGGCTTGATATCCGATGGTAAATTTTGCAAAAATTTGTCTGGCAACATGCTTGTATTTTAGCACCACAAATGCTAGACTGCTAATATATGAGGTTTGCTCCAACCAGAATTTATCCAGTAGTTCCTCTCCGTGATGGTGTAGTCTTTCCTCACACCGAGCCGACCTTGAACTTTGGTAGACCACAAAGTATTTCTGGAATTGAGTCAGCAATAAGAGCCGATAAATATTTGGTATTGGTCGCTCAAAAAACCAAGACCGATACGCCAAATCTATCGGATTTGTATGAAGTAGGGACTTTATGTGAAGTAGAACAATTTGCTCCCATGGGACACGAATTAATGGCTCGGGTCAAAGGTATTGCTAGGGTGAGACTGGGTCCAATCAATCAGGCTGGACCTTTTTTGTCTGCCACAGTTACAGTAATTAATGAAACTTATCAAGAATCAGATCAGAGTATAGCTACGGGTAGGCAAATTTTAAATGAATTGAAAAATTTGTTTGACATGGGAAGACCTACAGACTTTTCGATTTTTATGAGACTAATGACTGGTGTGTCAGCTGCGGAGCTGACTGATCAGGTAGTCAATCTTTTGGATCTCAAAACCGAAGTCAAACAAAAATTGTTGGAAACGATATCTGTCGAAAAGCGTCTTGATGAGACATTGGATTTACTAAATCATGAAATAAAACTTATTGACTTGGAAAAAAATATTGTCATCCAGGCTCAACAAAAATTTGACAAAAACTACAAAGAGCAAGTCCTGCGTGAAAGACAAAAGACAATTTCCAAGGAATTGGAAAAACTTGGTTCAGAAACGGATGGGATAGGTGACGACACGGCTACTTTGAAGAAAAAAATCAAAACCGCCAACATGCCAGAAAATGTTCGCAAGATAGCTGAAAAGGAATTGGCCAAGCTTTCGCAGATGAGCTTTCATAATCCCGAGTCAACCTATATTAGAAATTATTTGGATTGGCTATGTGATATGCCATGGAATGTGGCCTCAAAAAATCATGTGGCTCTCTCTCGCGCCGCCCGCATTTTAGACGAGGATCATTATGGGCTTTCCAAGGTCAAAGAAAGAATTATGGAATATTTGGCTGTCATGAAATTGCGAAATGCTCAGAAATCGCCAGACAAAGATGGAGTGACCGGTACTATATTGTGTTTTGCCGGTCCTCCGGGAGTAGGAAAGACTTCGCTCGGAAAATCAATTGCCAGGGCCTTGGGTCGTAAATTTGTGAGAATTTCATTGGGTGGAATTCGCGATGAGGCTGAAGTCCGCGGCCATCGCAGAACTTACGTCGGTGCATTGCCGGGTAGAATTATTCAAGGCATCAAGACTGCAGGAACCAAAAATCCGGTTTTTATGCTCG
>JAUXUE010000044.1 GCA_030681075.1 Candidatus Amesbacteria bacterium
CTAGTGGGTTCCTTGTAAACCACTATAAATTTGGAGCCGTCTGGTGGGGGAGTCGTAGAATCTGCGACAGGATAATCACCATCGTATTGAAGATTGTGTTCTATGTCGTTGATTGCATTGAGATGGACGATTTGACTGACAAGTTTGGTATTTCCTCCGTCTTGACTCAAAAATACACTGCGTTTTCCATCCCCCATCTGGCTTGCGGGGGCGGAAGCCAGCTTGGCTTTACTGGAAAATACATATTGATAACCGGGGATTTGATTGGCAATGGTTGGTACAAATCCTTGAGCAGTAGTGTATAACAAAATTATTCCAGCAATCAAAAATGGTAGTCCAAATGGCAGAGATATAAATAATGCTGCGATTGAACCAATTACACCCAGAGCAGATATTAACCATGGATGCATGACCGCCCGCAAAGCCCTTACTCCCATTTTCGCGATATTAAACAAGACTATTCCGGTGCTGACAGCAGCAATTATTCCAAAAATTGCTGTCAAAAAAGACGATCCAACCGCTAAAGATGCACCGACAAGAAGAGATGATCCGATTAGGATAACAAAAGATTTAATTGGAGTCCAACTGAATTTACTCTTTGCTGTTGATTTGTTATTAAGTTTTTCATTTATATAAACACTCTCTATTTTATTTAACATGATATTTACTTTTTCTTTATCGCTGATATCTATGTAGTCAGGAAATGTATCGGCTGGATTGTTTACAAGATTCAATTTTTGTCCGGCATTTGCCGGTTCAATACCTTTTTCTTGGCGTTCGATAACATTTGATAATCTGGTAATTTCTGCCCCAGTTCTTGGAGATCTGGCTGAGACCAATGCTGACAGCTGTTCATTCAAACCTTTGGCACTTTTTATATTTAGCCAGGCTTCATTGTGACTCAGGGGATTGGCTCTGGCGATTGCCGGAATAAATGAATTGTAGATTGACTCTCCTGTCTTCATCCAATCATAGACATGCTCTAGTTTCATCGGTCCAAATATACCCACCACCCAGATTACAATCAGTACAATTGTGGCGATGAATACCCCCCCCGTTAGTACCGCGGAAGCCGCCCAAATAACTAATCCTGCCAACGCTGCCATAGTTACTAACTTGATGCCTTTAGCCCAATTGGAATCAATGGTTAGTTTGTTTGTAAACCCCATTGCCCACTTGGTTACACCTTCGATTGTTACATGTTGCTCAAGACCCTTTGCCCAGAGTGCTGCTCTAATGCGTTCACGTCTGACTTCACCTCTTTGATTAAACCAAGCCTTTGGACCAGTATCATGATTTACAATTTGATGGAATTCTGTGCCCAGAGATATATCTAGATATTTGTTTAGGTGATTGGGTGTAAAGAACCAGAAATTGGCAATGCTGTAGGTTAGTGTTGTCCAAATAAGAGCAAATATTGCTAAGTTCGAACGGTTTGAGAGCTCAAGACTCCTGTTGTTACCAAACAAAGCAAGAAATTTACTGACATACCCTTGGGTATTTATAAAGTTATAATATTCAGAGCTAGTTAATGCTGATGAGATACTAGTCATTGCCAGTAATCCTGTAGCAAAGATAACCACTACGAGCAAGGTAAGGGGGATAGCGATAATTCCCCCAATGATCCATGGCATTTGATTAAACTTGGTTGTCTCAAATAGACCAGGATTCTTGAGTCCATTTAGACCAAGATTAGTAACAAAATCATCCAAATCACCGGCTGGTAATGGAGCTGGACCGACAGGAGACGCTGGAACTGGAGAATTAGTATGCCAGACAGCAGTTACACCAGGTTGAATAGCTGCAATTTCGGTGGAACTTGGATCTGGATTTCTGACAATAGTGTACTCAACTTCTGTAAATGAATATTTTAATCCACCAATATCAGTGCCAGGAGTGACATCGTCTGGATTGGCATAGGTTATCACAATCTTATCTCCAGCGTTAAACGATCGGTCGTCAAACATGGTGTGGTCTACAGTCTGAGAATCGTTTATTTCGATCCCGTTTTTAGTTACTTTATAGATAGGGGTATCTGACAAAAATGTCGTTTGGATATTTTGTGAGCCGATATTTATTTGGGGAGGAAAATCGGTCTTGGTAACTTTGGTGGCTGGTTTCCAGTATGTAGTGCCATTATTCCAGCCTACTGGATTGTATTTTTGCGATACCTCGACTTTTCCCGGGGATAAAAGCGTAATAAAGTCAGTGTGATCAGCAGTATTTAGTCTTCTGATTAGCTCGGTTCTGGTGATACTGGTCAGATATATTTCTTCTCTCAATCCCTTGGTTGAAGTCTTGTAGGCTCTATAGATATGATTGTTGTCATTCATGATTTTGTCTACAAGATCGTTTGTTGCAGAAGAGAAGCCGTTGTCTATACCTCTCAGAGAGCGTTCAAGTCGGGTAGTCAAGCCATAGGGTTTCTGACTTATTTCAAGAGGATTAAACTTGGCATTGAGTCCTTTGACACTGGAGACTAATCCAGTCATACCCACAGCCCATGTGCCTTTGGATGAGAGCATACCCGTTTTGACATCGTCGAGCTTGGATACTACCGAATCGGTCGGTTTGCCTGCAATTATCATATGAGTTCCCAAGACTGGGTGGGGAGTATAACCTAGTTTTACATCTGGTTTGACTGGCCTGGTAATGATAAAAAGCATCATTACAATAATCGCCGGAATAGCTATCCACAAATTCGCTGAAAATATTGCAGAAATAAACCAACCGACAACATTTACCATGAGAGTAAACCACGCCTTAAGTATTATTACGACAGCCAATAGCAACTGATTTGCCACCCAAATAGGTGACGTAATATCAAAGGTAGTTACTAGATTAGAAAACCACTTACCAAAATCTGATGCTGTAAATAAATCTGAAATAATATTAGGTTTGGGATTGGCTTCAAAGCCTAGGAAGCCAATCTTTTTTAATAGTTCTGGTGCGAAGTTTAAAACCAATGATCCCAGAGACCAAATCATAAACCCAATACCTCCAATCATTGCCACTAGCCCACCAACTTTTTTAGCCAAATCACCGGCAGGTTGGCCCACTTCACCTACAGAATCATTGAGTTTGACTATATTTGTCGCCAGATCGTCTCCACCCTTACTGTTTCTTAGGATAAAATGGATATAATCAGGATAGCCGGACATATAATCAACCCATCCCAGAGTATTCGCAATTGCATAGCCCCAAGCTGGAGGACTTACTAATTGAACCCAAGGATTAAAGACGAAGAATTCGAGCCAGGGTTTCAAATGATGACGTGTTGCACTGGGATCATCAAATTTGGACATTTTAATTCTTGACCAGCCGGAATTCGACCCCTTGATCAGAATATATGCTCTGAAATTCATGCCAAAACTGTGTGCTCTGATTACTGTTTCCATGGTTCCATTCCAAACCCAAGTCATAAATTTTCCTGGAGCTTTGGTGGCAGAATTGCTGGCTATATCCGTAATCCACTTTGGAGGCTCGGCCACTTTGCCACTCGCGTTGTCTACCGACGAATCTGCCCCCGATAACCATCTAACGATTTCGATCGGATGCCAACTTCTTGGTAATTTACCAGAAAATGCTTCCCACATCCGGTGTTCAGCATCAAGATAGGGATTGTAGACACCTTTGGTCAAAGTGCCGGAGTCGTAGGTGTAGGTCATGAGCCAATTTAAAGCCATGCTGGATTTTCCGGGGGAGACATTGGGTCCACTGATAGTTTCAAATTTGGTAGTAAATTGATATCTAGCAGGTAAGGTTCCACCATCGTGATATGTTAGATTTCCAGTACTCTGGTCAAAAGTAACGGTTAAATATTGACGTCCGTCGGGTATAAATTGAGTACTAAAGTCCCCATTCCATTTTCTCTCAATATTGGTGATTCCCGATTGAATGATAATGGTAGTCAAATTACCCGAAATTATTTTTTGGATCTGCATGACTCTGGCTCCACTCACACCTCCATTTTCGGAAGTTAATTTGTGCATGGTATCTACATCTATAAGCGGTAAATCTTCTTTAGTACTGGGTAAATACAATCGCTCGGCTTTATTTAAGACATTGATTATATTTGGATTATTGGTGACATTTATAGTATCGGGAAATATCTCTCCCAATGCAGTATCGACTTTGTGATTTAACTTTCCAGAGCTCGGTCCATCTTTAATCAGTTCATGTCCGGCAATAGCTGCAAATTCTTTAACTCTTTCCTGATAGAGCCTGATGAAATCTCCTGGCATTCCGACTTTCAGTAGCTTGTCCAGTCTTTTTTCTGGTGTTGTTTCCAAAAATACTTGATCAAGGACATCGTGATTAAAGCCAGGGATTGGATTTAACGAATCCATGAAATTGGCAAATTTAGTACTGTGCAATATTAAAGCTTGAGCTTTGGGAAATCCCATTACAAATCGATAAAGCGGTGCAGTAAAGATTCTAAACAAAGTAAATCCAGTATCACCAAGCCGTGCCAAAGTCTTAATATAGGGATCTCTTTCATAATTTTCTCCAGGACTGCCATCGGGAAGTTGGTTATTGTGTAAAACTCTGTCCGCTACTGATCCAGCTGTGGCAGGAATACGGCTTGCAATATAGTTATAATTTGTGGGGATGAATAACCCACTTCCCCAGAAGAACAAGAAGACAGGTACGCCCACGATCCAAAGCAAAGTTGTACTCGATCCAAGTGTGGCTGCCAATATCAGTCCCACAAAACCAGCAATAATAAAAGCATAGATACCGGCATTAATTATTTTGAAAATATTACCGATTCCATCAGACCAACTTGAAGCGCGATTTGCAGACACACCGATTACCACTTTAGCCAGATAATCATTGAGTTGTCTGGTGTCAAAAAACGAAGTCTTGATACCGTGATCCAGCCTGGTCAATTCCCAGCGAGAGGCTGAAGCCATATGAAGATGGGCTTCATTGGCTCCGTTTTTTATTTCCAGTGTATTACCCGAAGTTGGAGATTGGAGACTTACCAAAACATTTACAGTATTTATTGGGGCCGTACCATTGAATGTTACAGTATATCCTTCTGCCAGTGCTTTGACTGCGATTTCTTGGATGGAATTTGCCTTGGCCAGATTTGCCATTACTTGACCGCCTACGAGCTTAAATTCCAGGATATTTGAATCTACAATTATACTTTGGGGTGTAGTACTCACAGTAAACGAACTTGCCACAGTACCGGAAATAGGTGATAATAACTGTATATTTGATCCAATCTTAGCTATCGTATAATTACTTCTAGTTTTTGAAACAGTAATATCATCGCCATCATTTACTGGATGTGGGGAATTGGTTAAACAGGGTGATGCCGCATAAGCCACTGGTATCAGTTGCCAACCCAAGTTAACTTCACAGGGTTGAATTACACTTTCTTGTGTTTCTAATTCTTTTTCTCCACTAAACTTAATTCCTAAATTTTCAGCAATTGTGGCAAAAATGCCTTGCTTAACAACTGGATTTGTATCAACTTCTTGACTCCATTCATTATTTTTTCCTTTGAGATACGAGACCGCTTGATCATTTGTGTCTGTCACTTTAATTCTTACTCCTTCTGGTAATGTAATTAAAGTAGAAAGTTCTATTGATTTTTCATTATTATTTGCATCAACCATCACAACACTTTTTATATTTTGTGGGTTGTCAATCCCCACAGGCTGAGCAGGGGATTGATCAAGAGGAACAACAGCTGTTGTTTGTGGCACCAGTTCATTTCTCAAGTCTATTAGTTTAACTATTTCTTCATTTAACTCTGTTTTAGGAGCTGGATTAAACAAAACAGAAATTGGATTTAGAGCATCGCGTTCAGCCCTTAAACTTTTAATTGCCTCATCAATTGACTTCACCTGAAGATTTTTCTGCCGAGTATCAGCTGTCAGGTTTGTATTTGATTTAAATCTATCCTTATTGGCAAATTCTACTGCGATTTGATCATCTCCATAGTACAAGTTATCAGGTCCAAGTGCTAAAATTACTCCGTTTCTGAAATTTAGGGGGTTAAAATTAATTTGTGGCTGTCCATTTATTGTATTGACTGAAATATAGACAGGTATTGGTTGGGTAGGTGGGGCTGCGAGTTGGGGAGTGAGTTGCCAGTTGTCATCTCGATATTGATATAGATCTCCAGTCGATGTAAAGACTGGAGTAGAAGTAAGTGATCTGACTTGATTTTGCAGTGCCACGATTTGCTCAGGGGTCGAGTTTGTCATGGCAGTCCTGAGTGCTTCCACTTGCTGAATTCTATTGGTTACCTCTTTGGCTAATGGGCTTTGGGTTTTGGTTTTTGTTTCCGGTGATTTTCCAGATGTAATCTCGATGTTTGCCAGATTTTTGGCAGGATCCGTATCGTTTATAATTCTCCAAGCATCTTTGGCAAATTCATTGATTTTGTGTAATTCGTTGAGAGGTCTAATCTCTGAGTTTGTGTTTGAGCTTGCCAACTGAGAAATAGATTCGGTTGTATAGGCTTTGGAAATTCCTGTAAGCACATCATTTAAAATTACTCGGCTTGCTGGGGGTAAATTCTTGTTTCCATTGACGGAATCACCACCCAAAAATGCAATTGCACGATTAAGAGTTTCGATAAAATGCTCTCCACCCCTTACCTTTCCAGATCCACCTAGATTGGTGTTGATATCGGCGTTTTCTCGATACTTCAACTGCATATCATCAAACATTTTATTTATATTTTCTTTTCGGGCATCGTCCAGAAACCAAGATTTAGTAAGAGCCGCCTGACGCATATTTTCGATAGCTGTCGGTACTAAGTTTTCAGCTACTTTGGAAATGGCAGCTAGATCAAGCTGTTTGACGAAAGCTGTTTCGTTATCGACAAAGAATTTCAATGCTTCTGCCGTACTGCCAAATTTCCGGCCAATATGAATCAATTCCAGCGGGGACTCGTATGATCTATCCCGGCCAAATAACTGAGAAACGGTAGTAGCTGTAGTATTTTCATCAGTAATTCCAATGAATTTTTGAGTTTTGTTAGGAGCAGTATCAGTGCCAAATTCCGCACCTTTTTCAAACAATTG